>JAGPIY010000020.1 GCA_018054715.1 Bacteroidaceae bacterium | reverse complement strand
CCTCCGCCATTGCTCTCAAGGTCAATGATTAAATCTTTCATTCCCTTCTTTTTCAAATCTGCCACAGCCTTCAAGAATTCTTCGTGCGTAGTAGCGGCAAAACGGTCAATGCGAATATATCCAATAGCAGGTGAAGCCATATAGTGAGCAGCAATGCTATAAATTGGAATTCGGTCGCGTATTACAACAAAAGGAATTAGTCCCACCCCGCGACGTAAAACATTTAACCTAACAGCAGTCCCTTTGGCTCCGCGCAATCGCGACATAATATCACGATTACTCATTTTGTGTCCGGCAATAGAGCTATCATTTACAAGTACAATACGGTCACCTGCCAAGATGCCGACTTTCTCGCTAGGACCATCAGCAATCGTCTGAATGACCAACAACGTATCGTCCATCATCTGAAATTGCACTCCGATTCCTTCAAAATTACCCTGTAAAGGTTCATTAAGTTCTTTCATCTCTACAGGATCCGAATAAGCACTATGAGGATCTAAACCGAGTAACATAGCGCGAATGCCTTCTTCTACTAATTTATTCTCATTTACAGTATCTACATAAAGGGCACGAATAGCCATTTGCACGATCTGCATTTTCTGCATTGCCGGAGTAAAATATTGATTGGTAGCATTCTGTGCCGACAGAGAGAGAGTTCCTACCAAAAATAGTGAGAGACTTCCTAAAAAAGTACGTAGATTAGGCATATAATTTATTTTTTAGTCCATTGGGTTAAGTCGAGACCTTCGGGTAAAAAGTCTTCAACCGGATAATTGTATTGTATCAGTTCACGAATCGCAGAAGAACTGATACTGGCATACGCAGGATCTGAAAATAGCAATACCGTTTCAAGCCCTGCTATTTGGCGATTCAAGTCTGCTATTTGCCGCTCATATTCAAAATCGGATATTGACCGCACTCCACGTATAAGCAGTGTCGCATTTTCCTGCTTTGCAAGATCGACTGTAAGGGTATTATAAATAACCACTTGTATACGAGGCTCTTCACGAAACACGTATTCAATAATCTGTTTACGCACTTCAAGAGAAAAGCAATCTTGCTTTTTAGGATTGCTTCCAATAGCAATAATTAGTTCATCGAGGAAAGCAAGCGCACGCAAAGCGACGTCTTGATGCCCACGGGTAAAGGGATCGAACGACCCCGCAAAGATGCCACGTTTACTCATTAATTAAATCCTCCTCAATTACTAGGTTATCGATAATAAAGTTTTGGCGTTCCATAGTATTCTTACCCATGTAAAACTCCAATAATTCTTTAACTTGATCCGTTTTCCGTAAGGAGACTTGCTCCAGACGTATGTCAGGGCCAATAAAATGGCGGAATTCATCGGGTGAGATCTCACCTAATCCTTTGAATCGAGTTATCTCCGGATTAGGACCTAACTCCCGAATGGCCGATTGACGTTCTTCGTCATTATAACAATAACGCGTTTTCTTTTTATTACGTACACGGAAAAGGGGCGTTTGCAAAATATGTACGTGTCCTTTCTTTATAAGATCAGGGAAAAATTGCAAAAAGAAAGTGATCAGCAACAAGCGAATATGCATACCATCGACATCAGCATCGGTAGCTACAATAACTTTATTATAACGAAGTGATTCAATGCCATCTTCAATATTCAATGCAGCTTGAAGCAGATTAAATTCTTCGTTCTCGTAAACTACTTTCTTAGTCAACCCAAATGAATTTAAGGGTTTACCTCGAAGTGAGAAGACGGCTTGCGTGGTGACATCACGACTTTTCGTAATTGATCCGCTTGCAGAGTCACCCTCAGTAATGAAGATACTCGAATCTTGACGCTGATCACCTTTTAAATCATTGAGATGGATACGACAGTCGCGTAATTTTTTATTGTGTAAGCTAACTTTTTTAGCTCGTTCACGAGCTAATTTAGTAACTCCAGCAATAGCTTTCCGCTCTTTCTCACTATCTTGTATTTTTTGTAAGAGTACCTCAGCAATATCGGAATTACGGTGCAAGTAGTTGTCAACTTCTCGTTTGATAAAATCACCTATAAATTTATTTACCGTAATCGTACCTCCGGGCTCCATCGTTGCAGAGCCTAACTTCACCTTCGTTTGACTCTCAAACATAGGCTCCTCTATGTTTACAGAAATAGCAGCTACAATACCATTACGTATATCTGCATAGTCCTGATTTTTTGTATAGAAGTCTTTGATCGTTTTCGCAATATGCTCACGAAAGGCAGTTTGATGAGTTCCTCCTAACGAAGTGTGTTGCCCATTTACAAACGAATAATATTCTTCACCATACTGGCCTGTATGGGTAAATGCAATTTCAATATCCTCTCCTTGAAGATGTACAATGGGATAAAGGGTCTGCGAAGTAAGGTTGTCTGTAAGCAAATCGAGCAACCCGTTACGTGAGGTAAAGCGACGACCATTTAAATGAATGGCAAGTCCGGTATTTAAATAAGTATAGTTTCGAAGCATCGTTTCGATGAACTCACTACGAAATTTATAACCCACAAACAAACTGGAATCAGGACGAAAGCTTACAAAAGTACCATTAGGTTCTTCACTAGTAGCGTTCGTATCTCCTACAAGATCTCCTCTCTCAAAATCGACACGGCGCATCTGTCCTTCACGGTAGCTAATAACAGTGAAAGATTGGCTCAAAGCATTTACTGCTTTTACACCAACTCCATTAAGTCCGACCGACTTCTTAAACGCCTTCGAGTCGTACTTACCACCTGTGTTGAGCATGGACACAGCTTCAATCAATTTGCCTTGTGGGATGCCTCTACCAAAGTCGCGTACAGTAACAGTAAGATCTTCTTCGATCTCGACTTCAATGTTTTTGCCGGCTTGCATACGGAATTCATCAATCGCATTATCAAGTACTTCTTTTAAAAGTACATAGATGCCATCTTCTTGATGCGAACCATCACCCAAGCGACCGATATACATGCCCGGGCGACGACGCACATGCTCCATATCATTCAAATGAACAATATTGTCGTCGTTATAGACTTGCTGAGAGAGTTCTTCTTCCATTGAATTAAATCATTTTTTTAAAGGCACGCCTACGTTTATGTTGCACATTCTCAAAATAATCCCATTGAGCCTGTACGCGATCGTTCATCTCTAGCTCAGGATTACTTTCACCATATTCATACCCCAAACGGGAATAAATTGGGATGAGGTCATAAAAAACTAATGCATTAACTCCTTTGTTTTGGAACTCAGGTTTCACTGCTACCAACAATAAATCAACCATCTTTGCATGCTTCCATTTTAACGCTTTGAGCAAATGCCACCAACCAAACGGGAATAACTTACCCTTAGCCTTTTGCAAAGCAGTAGAGAGGGAAGGCATAGAGATTCCGACACATACTAATTGATCATTTTCATCGACCACAAGAGTAACCAAACGCAAGTCGAGCATCGGAAGGTAAGTTTTGATATATTGCTTTATCTGTCCTTGGGAAAGAGCTGAATAACCGTATAAAGGTTCATAAGCCTCATTCATTAAATCGAAAATAGCTTGACCATATTGCGAAACGATTTGCTTAGCCGAAGTAATTTTTACAATCCGAAGATTGTATTTTTTCAAAATGATTTCTGAAATACGCTTGTGTTTAGCGGGCACCTCACTGGGTACATATATCTTAAATTCAACCCAATCGGCTTCCTTTTCAAATCCCCCTAGCTGCTTAATATGCTCCGCATAATAAGGATAATTATAAGTAGATGCCATAGTTCCCAACTCATTAAACCCTTCAATAAGCATTCCTTCAGGATCAAAATCGGTAAAGCCCAAAGGACCTTGTATAGTATTCATTCCTCGTTCACGCCCCCAATCCTCTACGGTTTGAAGCAATGCGCGAGATACTTCCAAGTCATCAATAAAATCAATCCAACCAAAACGTACTGCTTTGACGTTCCATTTTTCGTTCGCTCTATAGTTAATAATAGCGGCTATACGACCCACTATTCGACCTTCCTTAAATGCCAGAAAATAATCCGCCTCACAAAATTCAAACGCTGCATTTTTTGTACGAGAAAGAGTATCTAACATATCTCCATAAAGCTCAGGAACTTTATAAGGATCGCCTTTGTAAAGTTCGTAGTTAAAACGTACAAATTTCTTTAATTGCTGATTAGTAATGACTTTTTCAATGGTTACTGCCATAAGGGTTATTATTATTTAATGTGGGCCACCTGATTAGGTCGCCCACATGCATTTTGTTCTATTTAAATTCTTTATTTCTTCGTTTTACGGGCACGAGGAGCTTTACCAGCTGCTACATTGGAAGCTGTTTTTTCATCCTGTAAACGAATTAATTCATGGCAGGCGTCCAAGTTAAGATCTTCCGGAACAATACCTTTTGGTATCTTATAATTCACTCCTTTATAAGCAATATAAGGACCAAATCGGCCATTCATGATTTCTAATTCAGGCTCTTCAGCAAAGGCCTTTAAATGGTTCTTCCTCTCAACCTCACGCTTCGCCTCTATTAAAGCAACAGCATCTTCAAGAGTCATTGTAAGTGGATCTTCCCCTTTTGGGATACTTACAAATTTGGCTTTATGCCGTATATAAGGACCAAAACGGCCACTACCAATTGCAATTTCTTCCTCCTCATAATTTCCTAAAGTACGAGGAAGGCGAAAAAGCTCTAACGCTTGCTCCAACGTAATCGTCTCGATAGAAAGGCCTGCACCAAGTTGCGCAAATTTAGGTTTATCTTCATCAGAAGCTTCGCCTATTTGAACCACCGGTCCAAAACGACCGATCTTTACAAAGACAGGTTTACCGCTTTTAGGATCAATACCCAATTCGCGCTCACCAACCTTGTGCTCCATCTTTGCTTCCATAGTAGAGACAACTAGTGGATGAAAACCATCATAAAACTTACGAAGGATCTCAACCCAAGGTTTTTGACCTTCAGCTACTTCATCGAACTCACGCTCTACCGTTGCTGTAAAATTATAGTCAAGCACAGTAGGGAAAAACTGCATTAAGAAGTCGTTTACCACACTGCCAATATCAGTAGGAACAAGCTTTCCCTTTTCCTGTCCGGCAATCTCTGTACGCTCCTCTTCTTGAAGTATACAACCTTCTAGTATGAGACTCTGAAGTTTACGTTCCACTCCAGGACGATCACCTCGGACTACATAATCACGTTGTTGGATAGTGCTAATCGTAGGTGCATAAGTAGAAGGACGACCAATGCCTAGTTCCTCAAGTTTGTGCACCAAGCTAGCCTCTGTATAGCGAGGAACATGCTGTGTATAACGTTGCATAGCACTTATCGTTTTATACTTCAACACTTGCTGCTTAGAAAGAGGAGGTAACATTCCACTTAGATCTTCCTGCTCCTGATCTTCGTCATACGATTCTTTATAAAGTCGCAAAAAGCCATCGAATTTTATCACCTCACCAACTGCCACAAACTTTTCTGTTTTATTCTGTACAGATATAGCCACAGTCGTCTTTTCAATGTCAGCTTCCATCATCTGGGAAGCTAAAGTACGTTTCCAAATCAAGCTATATAATTTTTTTTCAGCGGAAGGAGCATCAATGACTTGTTGATCCATATAGGTAGGGCGAATAGCTTCATGCGCTTCTTGTGCTCCTTTAGTCTTCGTTTCAAACTGACGACTGTGATGATATTTCTCGCCCATAAGATTGGTAATTTCCTCTTTGCAAGCATCAATAGCCAATGTAGATAGATTCACCGAGTCTGTACGCATATAAGTAATTCGTCCGCTTTCATAAAGCTTCTGAGCTACATTCATCGTTTGTGCAACACTAAAGCCCAATTTACGAGCAGCTTCTTGTTGTAAAGTTGAGGTCGTAAAAGGAGGAGCAGGATATTTTTTCAAGGGCTTGCAAGTAACTTCCTCTATTGTGAATTGGGTTTCCTTACAATACTCTAAAAAAGCTAATGCATCTTCACGACTTGAAAAACGGGTATTGAGATCTGCTTTTAGCTCAGCCATCATGCCATCTTCATCAGGTACTAGGAACATCGCCGATACACGAAAGTAACTTTCACTCTTAAATGCTTGTACCTCGCGTTCCCGTTCTACAATTAAGCGTACTGCCACGCTTTGTACTCTACCTGCCGAAAGACTGGGTTTTACCTTACGCCACAAAACAGGAGATAATTCAAAACCAACAATACGGTCGAGTGCACGACGAGCTTGTTGGGCACCTACAAGATTTATATCAATTTCACGTGGTTGCTCGATAGCACGAAGTATAGCCGTTTGGGTAATTTCATGGAATACAATACGTTTCGTTTTCTCAGGAGCCAAATTCAAAACTTCGGACAGATGCCAAGCAATAGCTTCTCCTTCACGGTCCTCATCAGATGCAAGCCATACCATCTCGACTTTTTCTGCCGCTTTTTTTAATTGACTTACCAATTCTTTTTTCTCTGCCGGTATTTCATACACTGGCGTAAAATTGTTTTCTACGTCAATACTAAATGCTTTTTTCTTCAAATCACGTATATGCCCATAGCTCGACAAAACGCGATAGTCCTTTCCCAGGAACTTCTCGATAGTCTTCGCTTTGGCAGGAGACTCTACAATAACCAAATTTTTCTGCATGGCTTCTTATTAATTTTGTATTTTGGCTGCAAAAGTAGGAAAAAAAACAGAACTACACATTATTATATATGAAGAAAATGCTTTTTTAACCTAAAATTCAGAAACGAAATAGTAATCCCCCTATAAAATTAATGCCTTTGCCTGCATAAGCATAGTACTCATCATACTCACGATTGAGCAGATTATTCACTTTTCCGTATAAAGAAAGATTAGGAATGAGATTTAAAGTTAAGCCAGCTGACAAGTCGTTTATAGGATTCATCTTCCAACTGACTTGTTGCCCAACTGCATATTCAATAGCCACTCGATCACGTTCTACATAACGATATCCTAGATTTATTTTCAGTTCGGACAAGACAGGAATATCAACTGTTGCATTAATTTCATTTTTAGGCTTCATCAAAAGATAAGCAGAATGATCGGCATCCCATTCATAAGTTTTTGCCGCTAACGTAAAGTCAATTACTTCAGGAAAATGAAAGGCTACCTTGCCTTCTGCAAAGAAATTTTTTGTTTTCGCATTGATCGCTCCCAAATAAGCTATTCCAGTACCCGTAGTGGTAGCAGGATACAAATTCAAAAAACAAATATCATCCTTTGTTACATTATAACCCATTTGAAGATTGAAATCGAACACATTACTCACTTCGCCTTTTACACCTAACACACTATTTATCCGCACATGCGCATCCTTCATAGGGCGACTTGCCCAATAAGGACATTCTAATTCAAGTGTACGGAAATCATTCAATTGATGTCCACCTCCTAGTTCAGCATATATCGAAAAGCCTTCTGCAAAAGGATATTCCACATTCACATCCGGAGCTACTTGCACAAAGCTACCACGCCCTACGTTATAATGCACTTTTCCACCAACATGCAAACGAAGTCCGTCATAAAAGAAATTATAATATGGATTTGCCTCTAATGCGGTATAAGCACTATAATAGTGTGAATAAAAAAGATTATCCATCGTAATTCGTAACCCAACAACTTGATCCATCGATAAATCTCCCCATAAGTCGGCCACAGAATGAACTAAGTTTTCCGTCAACGATTTATCTTTTAAAATATTATCCCACAAGTGATTTTTTCTAAAAGAAGAATAACCTGTACTTATTTTAAATTGTAGAGGTAGACTATTTGCATCATTAGATCCTATATTAGCTTGAACACTATACTTTTGAAAACTTTGATTGGTCGTTGGATTAAAAGAAGATGAGTAAAAACGATAATAATTAAAGTTATCAATTCCAGCTTGTGCCGCAAGCGAAAGAGTTACTTCAGAAAAACGATACGCATAATCCGCATTAAGATTTGTTTTATAATCACGGCGATCCCATGAAGGTTTCACGCCTTTAAATTCAGGCACATTGTTCAAGTCTACGGATGCATTTTCACCTTTAAAAGAACCAGAAATATTCAATTCACTATTCTCATCCAATTTAAAAAAATATCCGGCTCCCAAATTCGTCAAACCATAATTTCCGGCTTCCATGTTAATATATCCCGGAGTATAGTTTGGTTGCAATTGAGTAGGCAAATTCCCACTTATGCGGTATTTTGAATCTTGATAGCCTACAACCTTCTGTCCATATTCAACTACACTATGTGTCTGAATCTGTTTTTTGCTTTGGGGAAGTGTGGTTATCTTTCGAGCAGTTTCGACTTCAGGATTATATTCTTTTTCGACGGTCACTACACGGTCCGAGTCTTGTGCAATAATCTTAGCAAAAGGATAACTCCCTAATAGCAAAACTGCAACTCCCCAAAGGAAAGGATTTCTTAAATTGTTCATCTTCTCTATCGTTTATAAAATATACTTTGAGCTTTTAATTTTGTAAAGCCTTCAATTTATTGATTTTAATTTTTTTTGAATCATCGAAAGTATTTCATCAGTAGTTTGCTTATAATTTTCTTTTAGTGCATTCAGATAAACACGTGCATCATCTTTACGCCCCTGTTTTATATACACATCACTCAGTAAAAGGAAACAACGGGCAGTCCAATATGGATAATCTGTGCCCTTGTCAATTATTGCCTGTAATAATGCTTCAGCCTCTTTATCTTCATTTGCCTGATAAGCTAGTTCCGCTTCATAAAAAAGAGCTTTTGCTGCATTTTCTCCACTTAAAGGAGGAACAAGGTGAGCCAATTCTTTCATCGTAATACGATCTTTTACTGCGTAAGCAGGTTGCAAGAGGAGTTCGCGAGCAGGATGTACATAAGCTCCATTGGGATATTTAGATATATAATTTTTCAAAACCTCTATCCTTTGAATTGGTTGTGAATCTTTAGCAGACACCAAATGTTCTGCAGCAGTATAAGTCAACGTATCTAGTTCGGCTTCCGTTGGTTTTATACTGTCAGAAAGTGTTGCAGAGAAGGCCACATAATCGTTTACGCGATTTACTTCCACATAAATACTTTTCAGATCTTTTAATGATTGCTCGGCTTCAAGGGTATTTGGATAGCTTTTTATCACTTTTTGGTAGGCAGACAAAGCTTCTTCCTTACGCCCTGATTGATACAGCAACAAAGCACGTTCAGTAGCTCCTTTTCGAGCAGCTTCAGTTGTAGGACATTCAGCCAAAAGTTGATCAAATGCTTTAACCGCGAGCGTAGGTTGCACTTGCATCACCAAAGCACGTCCTTTTTCATAAAATGCATCCGCTTTGCGTAAAGAGTTTGGATAACGTAGCAGTAATTGGTCCAACAAACGTACTTTTTCAGCATAATTCTTCTGAATCCCTTCCATATAAGCACACTGATAAAGCATGTAATCGCCCACAGAAGTATCGGTTTGAGCAGCCAATTCATAGAAAGCCTTAGCTTGCACAAAATTACGCTGATGATAATAGCAATCCGCTAATCGACATTGTGCATCACCACGCATTATATTATTAGCCAGATGGCCTCCCGCTACAAAGGTTTTATTTAACTCAAGATAGTGAGTAAATAAATCCGAAGCATGCACGTACTGTTTTTCGTTAAATGAAAGATAAGCTAAAGTATAATGAGCCAAAGAGTAAATCTCCTCTGTCTTATCGGATGTAATAGCCAAATACTTTTCGATATCACGTTTCGCATCAGCAGTACGTTTTAAACGATAATAAGTTTCACCACGCCAATATAACGACTGTATTTGAATCTTTCGGATCTCTTCGTTAAAACGAGATCTATCAACCGGTGAAATCTGTGCCGTTAAAGTATCAATGGGTTGTATTACACGAGTGAAATAACGTTCAGCGTCTTTTAATTGGCCTGTTTTAAGAGCTGATGTGCCCAATTGAAAGAGAAGTTTTTGCCTCGTTAGCAAAAGATTGATATCCGGTTCTGAAATCGCTTCAAGTCCTTTAAGCGCAGTTCCATATTGATTGCTATTTAAATATATTTCCGAAAGATAAGCCGTTGCCTTCTGTTTATAAATAGATCGAGGGAATTCGTTCAAAAAACCCTGAAAAGCAGTAGTACGCTGCAAAAAAGATGAATTAGGCGATTGATAGATACAAAGTGCATAATTATAACCTGCTTCCTCTTTCGCGGCTAAATCATACGACAGCACGCTTGCACGAAGAAAAACTTCTGTAGCCTTTACGTGTTCATCTGCCTTCAAGTAAGCACGTCCCATCTGGAGCAATGCATTCTGGGCAAGCGCATCGTCTTCTGGCATTCCTATAGGAAGAAGAATTTCGGCTGAAGAAGCATATGCTCCACACATTAAACTAGATGTACCTAACGCATAAATAGCCTCACGTGAAGGTTGTTTCGCAGTAGAACGATAGGTGGTAAGAGCCTCTACAGCTTCTTGATAACGCTGCAAATGAAAAAGAGCTTCGCCCTTTATACGGGTAAGTTCAAGCGATGCCTCAGGAATGATTGGTTTGCTAAAAGACTCTTTCAAAACTTTATCAGCTAAAGAGATTGCTTCTGCATAGTTTTTCTGCTTTAGATAAATATCGCCAGAATATACGGCCGACCAATCTGAATACATTTCGTTAGTAAGCAAAGTAAGAAAGCCCTTCTGAGCTTCCAAGATATTTCCTTTTTGATAGGAAAGATAGGCTAAATAGTAGGTGCAGTCGGAAGTATAATATGCAGGCGTATAAGTAAGGACTTCTTTAAAACCAACCTCTGCTTCATCTATTTTTTTCAATTCAAGAAACGACAGTGAACGAAGAAATAAAAAATCTTGTACCTGTATCTGATTCAAAGCTTTCCATTTACATTTATCAAAAGCAACTATTGCCTCATTATATTGTCCTCCAAAATAATAAGAAGAACCCAGTAACCCCCATATTTCATAGCGATAGCGACTGTTCGGATACATTTTTTGAAACTTCTGAAGTAACGTAATACGATTTGGATCTTTCAAATAATATCCGCTTGCCGCCCACATATATTGAGCATCTTCAAAATTACGACCTTTCGAAGATGCATTTAAATAGCGCTGGAGTAATATTTTTGCAGCAGCATAACTTCCTTGCTTATAAAGCGAGGAAGCTTCAGTAAACCAATCTTCAGCTCCTGAGAAACTTTGGACAGTCGGCACAGTTGATCCATGAAGCACAAAATTTTCACCACCTTGAATTAATCCGCCTACAGAAAGGGCGGCTGAAATCATTATAATATCTAAAAATCGCCTCATAAGTTTCATGCATTTGTCTGCAAATATACGACATTTTCAATAAATACCTTGGCTGTTCACAAAATAATGGCTACTTTTGCATACTTTTAGAAACAGTTATGAATAAAAAATTACAAAATGAGCGCATTTGAATTTAAACCAAAACTATTTACTTCCTTAAGACAATACAATAAAAAAACTTTTATATCAGACCTCATGGCGGGTGTCATTGTAGGAATTGTAGCCCTTCCACTGGCTATTGCCTTTGGTATCGCATCAGGCGTTTCACCCGAAATAGGAATCACCACTGCTATTGTTGCCGGATTTATTATCAGCTTTCTGGGAGGAAGTAAAGTTCAAATTGGTGGCCCTACAGGTGCTTTTATTGTTATTGTATATGGTATCATTCAACAATACGGACAGCAGGGACTTATCGTAGCCACCCTAATGGCAGGTGTTTTGCTCATTTTGTTAGGAGTACTGAAATTGGGTACTATTATTAAATATATCCCTTATCCTATTATCGTAGGCTTCACAAGTGGAATTGCGGTAACCATCTTTACCACGCAAATAAAAGACTTATTCGGATTACAAATAGAAAAGGTTCCTGCTGATTTTATTGAAAAATGGGGAGTCTATGCCACACACCTTACCAGCGTTGATATATATAGCACACTTATAGGCCTAGCAAGTGTGGCCATAATTGCCTTTACTCCGAAATTTTCAAAAAAAATTCCGGGATCTTTGATTGCCATCATCCTTATGACTGTAGTGGCTTACCTATTAAAAGAATATGCCGGCATAACAAGCATTGAAACTATCGGTGACCGCTTTACCATAAAACCGGAACTGCCAAATGCACAGATCCCCCCCATGTCATGGGAAATTGTAAAAGGCCTTCTTCCTGCAGCACTAACCATTGCGGTATTAGGCGCTATTGAATCACTACTTTCAGCTACTGTAGCCGATGGTGTAATTGGTGATAAGCACAACTCAAACCAAGAACTCATCGCACAAGGTGCTGCAAATCTTATTACTCCCCTTTTCGGAGGTATCCCCGCTACCGGAGCCATTGCCCGTACTATGACCAACATCAATAATGGGGGACGCACACCAGTTGCCGGATTAATCCATTCAGGCGTTTTATTGCTGATCCTTCTTTGCTTGGGTTCGCTCACAAGTTTAATTCCTATGGCGTGCTTAGCAGGTGTACTTGTAATTGTGGCTTATAACATGAGCGAGTGGCGTACTTTCAAAGCTCTTCTGAAGAATCCAAAAAGTGATATCACCGTATTGCTTATCACTTTCTTCCTAACTGTGATTTTCGATCTGACTATCGCAATTGAAGTCGGCTTAATTATCGCATGTTTACTATTTATGCGTCGCGTCGCTGAAACCACAGATATTCAAGTACTCACTGATGAAATCGTTCCTTCACAAGGGGATGATTCCGAGTTACATGAAGAAGCCCTTCTAGTGCCCAAGGATGTAGAAGTATATGAGATCAATGGTCCCTATTTCTTTGGCATTGCGAATCGTTTTGAGGAAACAATGATCAGCATTAGCAATCGCCCAAAAGTGCGTATCATTCGTATGCGAAAGGTTCCATTCATCGATTCTACAGGGCTGCATAATTTGACCAACCTTTGCAAGACCTCGCGAAAAGAAAGCATTATCATTATTCTCTCCGGAGTTAATGAAAAGGTGTACGAGGTGCTTCAAAAAAACGGGTTCAATGAACTGCTCGGGAAAGAAAATATCTGCGAGAATATTTATCATGCGCTAGAACGTGCACAAAAGGTTCTTGACGACGCCCAATAACCCGACTACTTTACTACTTATACACCTTATATATAATAAGAATGCAAAGGGACTCGTTTATGAGCCCCTTTAATTTTGCACTATCTACAAAGTTTACTTCTTCGTAATAATTATGCCATGATGCTGTAACGCTTGAATCGTATCTTTGCACTAGAAAAAGGCAAAAAACGGAGAAAAGGAAGAAAACATGCTGTTAAACATATAAATTCTGTTAAATAATAGAAGCAAACGATACAACCTATTCAAAAAAGCCGTATTTTTGTGCTGTAAAACATAAGAAGAGGATAACAAGATGAAAAAGATTGAAGTAGTATTTAAAGATTGCATGGACACAATTTGTGAGAACACCATGCTGATGTGGGGATATAAGTTGAAAAAATAAGCAACTCCCCGAAGTTTAACAAGTAAAGAAAAATTGTTATGAAAAGGATTGATGAAGTTTTAAAAGATTGTGTACGCACAATAAGCGAAAACACAATGTTGATGTGGGGTTACAAATCGCGTAAATAAGAAAACGCGAGAGTAGGGCAAAGTAAAAGCTATCAAGCAAAGCAATGCACCGACCCTCATCATTTAAAAAGAAGTTTTAGTTTTTAGGTATATAGTTGTAAAGAACCCATTAAAAGGTATTAGTTATGAAAAAGATTGATGAAGTTTTGAAAGATTGTGTACGCACAATAAGCGAAAACACAATGTTGATGTGGGGTTATACTTACAAAAAGTAAGCAACCCGCTTCTCAAGGGAAAAAAGAATCAACGACGTGAGGTCGTTGTAGGGTTAACAAAAGAGGCTGTGTTATTTTTGACACAGCCTCTTTTTTCACTCTATAAATCGCTTTTTCCTAGCAAAAAAGTACGACTTTAAAAAAAAAGATTGTATATTTGCAACTTAAAGACAACTCCTTTATTTTTTATTATACGATTCGTATGAAAACCTACAAAACTCTAATTGCCGCGCTAGCACTTACTATGGGAGCTGCAGCGCAAGCACAAACAGTCCGTTCTCTTACGGTAAACACTGCAAAGCTTGGTGCAAAAATCGCTCCCACAAAGTATGGCATTTTCTTTGAAGATATTAACTACGGAGCCGATGGAGGTCTGTATGCAGAGAAAATAAAAAACCGTTCTTTCGAATTTCCTCAATCATTGATGGGTTGGAATACTTTTGGAGACGTTGAACTTCGTAAAGATAATCCTGCTTTCGATAAAAATCCAAACTACATCCGTTTAAGCAATCCCGGGCATCGCGAACGCCGTACCGGCCTTGAAAACGAAGGCTTTTTTGGAGTAAGCGTAGACAAAGATGCTGAATATCGCTTCAAAGTAACCGCCCGTACAGTGAACGGAAGTACCGGCGAGAAATTCAGAGTTCAATTGATTAATGAAAGCAACGACGTTGTAAATAGTGAAGAGATCAATGTTACGTCAAACGATTGGAAACCTTACGAAGTAGTTATAAAAGCAGGCCAAACCATTGCACATGGTAAACTACGCATTCAATTTATCGGCCGTGGAGCTGTTGATATGGATCATCTATCCCTCTTTCCTGTCGACACTTGGAAAGGAAGAGAAAACGGCATGCGCAAAGACTTGGCACAGGCACTTAATGATTTACATCCCGGGGTATTTCGTTTCCCTGGTGGATGCATTGTAGAAGGAACAGACCTTGCCAGCCGATATGAGTGGAAAAATTCAATTGGGCCGATAGAGAATCGCCCTTTGAATCAAAATCGTTGGAACTATACCTTTGAAGATCGCAACTCTGCTGATTATTTCCAGACCTACGGCCTCGGCTTCTATGAATACTTCTTGCTCTCGGAAGACTTTGGTGCAGAGCCTCTTCCTATTCTAAGCTGTGGATTAGCCTGCCAGTTCCAAACCAACAACGAGAGTGGCCGCGTACCGCTTAAAGAATTGCAGCCCTATATTGATGATGCACTCGACTTGATAGAATTTGCTAACGGAGATAAAACCACAAAATGGGGTGCAATCCGTGCATCAATGGGACACGAAGCTCCTTTCAATTTAAAATACATCGGTATTGGCAATGAGCAATGGGATAGTGTATACCCTGAGCGTCTAGCTCTCTTCGTACAACAAATTCGTGCCAAATATCCTAAAATTCAAATTATTGGTTCATCAGGGCCTGACTCTGAAGGCAAACAATTCGATTACCTATGGCCGGAAATGAAACGCCTGAAAGTAGACCTTGTCGACGAACATTATTATCGTAATCCAAAATGGTTCCTATCGCATGCTGATCGTTACGATAAGTACGACCGCAAAGGGCCTAAAGTATTTGCCGGAGAATATGCTTGCCATGTAAAAGGAGAAAATAAAGATAAAGCCAATAGTTGGGAAGCAGCTCTTTGTGAAGCAGCTTTCTTAACCGGAATTGAACGCAATGCAGACGTTGTGCCAATGGCTACTTATGCACCTCTTTTTGCTCATGTAGATGGATGGCAATGGCGTCCTGACTTGATTTGGTTCGACAACTTACGCTCTGTACGTTCAGTAAACTGGTACGTACAACAGCTTTACGGAATTTACAAAGGAAGCAATGTTGTTTCTGTTACAGAAAACAATAAACCGCTTATCGGACAAAACAATCTGTATGCTTCGGCTGTTTGGGATGAAAAAGCAAAAGAATACATTGTAAAAGTAGCCAATACAGGCGACAGTATACAGCAACTTGAAATTACCCTTACCGGACTAAAGAAGAAAGAGACACTTACCGGCGGAAAAGTTATATGGATGCACAATGATAAGCTTACTCAAGAAAACACACTCGATAACCCCAAAGCTGTACTCCCCAAAGAGAGCGACTTGGCTACCGAAGGGAATCAAGTAAAAATAGAAATTGGTGCTAAAACATTCGCCATCTACCGCATTAAAAAGGGTTGAGAAGCGCTTTTAAATGAAATTAGCTGAAGAGTGCTGCAACTCTTCACAAGCGATATAAGAAAGAGGAGCTGGGCGAAATAAAGCGTTCAACTCCTCTTTTCACTCTTCTTTCTATAACTATAGTAAACCACTATCTCCTAATCCTTTTTTACTTTTGATAAAGCATTTACATGAATCGATCGACCTGTCTTCTACTTCCTATTATATTCTTTTTCGTCTGTGCTCTTCCTTGCACCGGAAAAGCTTCAAATCCACGTTATCTAGGCTTATCACATCAATTTGCTGATTTCTATGTTGACTCGGAAGTAAATCCCTCTGTACACACCGCACTCTCACTAGTGCTCAAAGACATTGAACAGGTTTTCGGGGCACGCCCAAAGGTACATTATCAAAAGTTCGCTGCTAAGAAATATCCACTCAATCAGCACTCTTCGCAAGCACTCACTCAAATCTGTGTACGTACCGACACTACATGGAAAGCGTGGGAAGCTTTTCGACTTGAGGTTTATCAAGGCAATCTTTATATCACCGGAAGCGATCCACGCGGCACAGCCTACGGGGTGCTTGAGCTCAGTCGACTAATGGGCGTATCTCCTTGGGTATGGTGGGCTGATGCTCAACCTGAAAAACTTGACCGCCTGATGCTTCCAAAAGAAGGTTATCTGCTGACCGATCAACCAAGCGTGACCTACCGAGGAATATTTCTTAACGACGAAGATTGGGGATTGATGCCTTGGGCTACAAAAACGCTCGATCCTAACTCCTCAAAAGGAGCTATTGGCCCTGCAGCCTACGAACGGATCTTTCAGCTCATGTTGCGCTTACGTATCAATACCTTGTGGCCTGCGATGCACGAATGTACAAAACCATTCTTTACCATAACAGGCAACCGTGAAATGGCCGAACGCTATGGCATTGTAGTCGGCACTTCGCATTGCGAGCCCTTATTACGCAATAGTGCTACAGAATGGGATCAACTTCCAAGAGGTGATTACAATTTCAAGACCAATAGAGATTCTGTTCTTCACTACTGGCAACAGCGCGTTGCAGAAAGTAGTTCACTTAATGC
>JAGPIY010000147.1 GCA_018054715.1 Bacteroidaceae bacterium | reverse complement strand
CCTCATTATTGGGATCGTGCTGCAGCTTCACTCTCTGAAAATTTAATCATGTTGCGTCAAGCTACGCAAGGTATTATTGATTTGAGTTCTTCTCAAAAGGTGAAAAACATGGCAAGTTTTATTTATAGAACCTATGTAGGAAAGGGATATGCTGTTAATTTTGCGGATGCAAGCAATAAAGCACTTGCTGAAATTAATGCAATGTATCCTTTTGCTTGTTATGTGAACGATCTAGTGATGCGTCAATATGCAGCGTATGTGGCAGATAAAAATCAATTTTTAGTAAATCCTGCAGAGCTTTATGCACATAGCGGAAATTATCCGGCTCTTGCCCGTGAATTACGTTTGTTGAGTAACCTTCATTCATTTATTAAAGAACAACCAAAAGATGCTTTAATTGCGGATGCATGGCTTCCGAATTTACAAGTGATGACAGCTCGTAGTAAATTTGGAGCTACTGAAGGTTTGTATTTAGCTGCAAAAGGAGGAAATAATGGAGAAAGTCATAATCATAATGATGTCGGCAGCTTTATCGTTTATTATAATGCTGATCCTTTACTTATTGATGCGGGAGTTGGTACTTATACCTCGAAAACATTTGGAGAAGATCGCTATCAGATATGGACTATGCAATCGGGTTATCACAACTTACCAAAGATAAATGGTGTGGATCAAAAGGACGGGAAACAATTTTGTGCCAGTCGGGTAGAATACTCCAAAAACAGGAAACAAATCACTTTTTCGCTTGATATAGCTAAGGCTTATCCTCCACAAGCTAAAGTAGACAGTTGGTTGCGTGTTTTTCGATATAATTCAGGAAAAGAAATAGAAATAACGGATACATATTCTCTTCGTGAATGCGTACCAGAATCAACAGAATTGATCTTTATGACAAACTGTAAACCGAGCCTTTCTACGGATGGAAATAGCATTCAATTGCTACATTCTAGTGGTATACGCACTCTTTCATTCGATAGTTCTTTACTTTCTCCTTCTATTGAACCGATTCTGATTGACGATGCTCGTTTACTACAAAGTTGGCCTGATGGAAAGCTCTGGCGTATTCATCTTATTTTGAAAAATAAATCATTAAAAGGAACACTTAAAGCAGTAATCCGTTAACAAACTAGCTATGAAAAAATCTATTGTATTTTGTTTCCTTCTTCTTCTTCTTTGTGGTTTGCAACTTTTCGCACAAGAAGCAAGAACAATTAAAGTCGCCTGTGTAGGCAATAGTATTACTTATGGAAGTGGTATAAAAGATCGTGCCAATCATTCCTATCCTTCGGTATTAGGGCGTTTGTTGGGATCAAAATATGAGGTGCAGAATTTTGGTTTTAGCGCACGTACTCTTTTGAATAAGGGAGATCATCCTTATATGAAAGAAACGTTGTTTCAAAAGGCACTTAATTATCAACCTGACATTGTGGTTATAAAGTTAGGTACAAATGATAGTAAACCAATAAATTGGAAATATAAGGCAGACTTTACATCGGATATGGGAACAATGGTAACGGCATTTCAGAATTTACCTTCGCATCCTAAAATTTATCTTTGTTACCCGGCAAAAGCTTATGCCGTTCAATGGGGAATTAACGATAGCATTATTGTCAACGAAATCATGCCACGCATAGATACTATTGCAACTAAACTAAACGCTACGATAATCGATTTGCATACTCCTACTACCGGAAAAGAAGCTCTTTTCCCTGACAAGATACATCCAAATCCGGAAGGAGCTGTGATACTTGCTTCAGAGGTTTATAAAGCAATCTCTGGACAAAAAGTAGGTAAACGAGTTCTTTATATTGGTGATTCTATTACCGATGGAAACTGGGGGGAAGGACATGAAAACGATTCTTATAATCGCAATCGTTGGGATCTAAATCATATTTTTGGTAGTGGATATATGTATCTTTGTGCTGCACATTATATGGGTCTGTATCCTGATCGTGGTTATGAGTTCTTTAATCGAGGCATTAGCGGGAATACATTGTTGGATTTAGAGAAGCGTTGGAATAAGGATGTGATTCAAATGAAGCCTGATATTCTTTCTATACTAATTGGGATTAATGATATAAATGCATATCTGTATAATACAAAGGAATCTTTCGATTTCTCAGTATGGGAAAAACGTTATCGTAAGTTACTTGATGATTCTCGTGCTCAGAATCCGGTCTTGAAATTAGTGCTTTGTGCTCCTTTTACAGCAAATTCAGGAAAAATGCGCAGTAGTAAAAGCTTTACATTGCGTGATAGTTTAGTACGTCATTGTGCAGCTGTAGTAGAAAATATTGCCAAAGATTACAATGCTATATTTGTACCTTATCATATTCTATTCGATGAGCTATCATACGTTTATCGCTCAACTCCTGATTCATATTGGATTTGGGACGGTATTCATCCAACGGCTGCCGGGCATCAACGCATGGCCGAACTATGGGAGAAAAAAGCTAGTGCACTTTTTGAATAAAAGTATACTAGCTTTCTAATATAAGTAGTAAAAGTCTATTTAAACTTTATCCTATCAAATCCTTTCCCGAATACGCCGTGTACATTCGATTGCGAGATAAAAGCATCTTCATCAATATTTCGCACAAGTCGTAATACTGTTACCATCTCTCGTCGTTTCACCATTACAAGCATTACTTTCACCGACTTTTTGCTATACCATCCTTGACCGTCAAGGATGGTTACTCCTCGGCTCATCTTCAGATTTATTTGGTCAGCAATTTCTTGATGATTATTCGAGATGATAAGAAATTGTACCGATTGATGATTGCGATTTACTACATAATCCAGTATATAGGATGTGATAAGCATCGCCACATAACCAAAAATGAGGCGACGTGAATCATGAAAGATAAAATAGCTACTTCCAATAATAATGATATCACAATATAAAATGGTACTGCCTAATGAAATATCGCGATATTTATTTACCACTGCTGCCACAATATCAGTGCCTCCTGTACTTCCGTTGTGTGTAAAGCTTATTCCTAATCCCAATCCACAAAGAGCAGCTCCTACAATACAAGCCATAAAATCCTGTCCCGCACCAAGTAACTGTACATTGGGGTCGAACACTTTTGAAAAAAACCATAACAAGAAAGTAAGCATACCTACTCCATATCCTGTTTTAATGCAAAATTTGAGGCCTAATATTTTAAAAGCAATGAGCATTAAAACAATATTAATACTAAAGTAAACACTCTGCATCGGAATTCCTGTTGCAAAATATACAATAGCACCAATACCTACAACTCCTCCTTCTGTAATTTGATACGGAATAAAGAAGCCATCCCATCCTATTGCGTAACAACATAATCCGATGGTGATCATTATGTAGTCTTTTATTTCAGTAGAAAAGCGCATGAGTTTTTTTATCAATTTTTTATCATTTAAAGAAGCGCGAGTATTTAATGAGCTCAGCAAACGATGTTTACAATCTTCTTTGGCACTACAATTATTTTTCGAATAGGCTTTCCATCAATCCATTTCTGAGTATTTTCTTCAGAAAGTACAGCAGCTTCAATTGTTTTGGCATCCGCATCTGCTTCAAAAGCCATTTGGAAACGAGCTTTTCCGTTGAACGAAATTGTATAGTTAATCGTATCTTCTACTAAGTATCTTTCTTCATATACAGGCCAAGTAGCATTACATACAGTAGTGGTATTACCTAATACAGCCCATAGTTCTTCTGCAAGGTGCGGAGCGAAAGGAGCTATTAATACAACCAATTTTTCTAATACAGTACGTTTGTAGCATTTTAATGAACCGAGTTCATTTACACAAATCATAAAAGCACTAATTGAAGTATTGTATGAAAAGGCTTCAATATCTATTGTCACCTTTTTAATCAGTTTGTGCACTGATTTTAATTCTTCCGCTGTAGGCTCTTCTTCGGTAACTTGCAAGTTATCTTGTTTGTCAAAAAAGAGATTCCAGAATTTACGAATAAACCGATGTACTCCATCAATACCATTAGTGTCCCACGGTTTAGATTGCTCTACAGGACCAAGAAACATTTCATACATACGTAAAGTATCTGCTCCGTAGCGTTCCACAATCATGTCTGGGTTTACTACATTAAACATCGATTTACTCATTTTTTCTACAGCCCATCCGCATATATATTTGTCACCTTCCAGGACAAATTCCGCATTTTTGTATTCAGGACGCCATGTCTTGAAGGCCTCTATATCCAGTTGGTCGTTTGAAACGATATTTACATCTACATGAATAGGAGTAACTTCATACTGATTTTTCAATCCAAGTGAAACAAAAGTATTGGTATCTTTAATACGATATACAAAGTTTGAACGTCCTTGAATCATACCTTGATTCACGAGTTTTTGGAAAGGTTCTTCTTTTACACTTATTCCTAAATCGAACAAAAACTTGTTCCAGAAGCGAGAGTAAATCAAGTGTCCGGTAGCATGTTCAGTACCTCCTACATAGAGGTCTACATTTTGCCAATAGTTTGCAGCTTGAGTAGAAACAAGTGCTTCGTTATTTTTAGGATCCATGTAGCGCAAATAATAAGCCGATGAACCTGCAAATCCCGGCATAGTGCAAAGTTCTAGAGGAAAACCTTCTTCAGTTGTCCAGTCTTTAGCTCTTCCCAATGGAGGTTCACCCGTTTCAGTAGGCAAATATTTATCTACTTCAGGAAGCTTGAGAGGTAACTTTTCCTCGTCTAGCATATAAGGCATATTCTCTTTATAATATACAGGGAAAGGTTCACCCCAATAACGTTGGCGTGAGAATATGGCATCTCGTAAGCGATAGTTTATCTTTACACGTCCTAGTCCCGTTTCTGTTACATACTTTTTGGTAGCTGCAATAGCCTCTTTGATGTTTAATCCATTCAGTACCAGTCCATCTTCCATGCCTTGTCCGATCATTGGTGAATTTATCATGATGCCTTCTTTTGCATCAAAGCTTTTTTCAGAGACGTCACAACCCTCAATTAACGGACGAATTTCAAGTCCAAAATGTTGTGCAAAAGCGTAGTCACGACTATCGTGTGCTGGCACAGCCATAATTGCTCC
>JAGPIY010000146.1 GCA_018054715.1 Bacteroidaceae bacterium | reverse complement strand
ACGCTGACTTTCATTGAGTGCTTCTAAATAATTCTCCATAATTTTCCATAATTCTCGGCAAAGGTACAAAATATTTTTTATAACCCGTTGGCGGAATTAAATTAACGCATACTTAACTTGCCGCAGCCTGTAATAATAGACCATTTCAAATATTTGAGAAATGCGTTTCTCAATTGTGAAAAATGCGTTCCAAATATTAAGAAAATGCGTTTCAAATATTTGAAACGGTAGGCATGAACGCAAATATTGTAAACAATTATTTCATATAAAAATGAAGATAACCTGACGATTATAAAGAAACAATCGTCAGCCTAAACTATTATATATCAAAATGGTACGAGCAAACTGACGATCTGAAGAAAAAACGTCGCATTCTAATAGTTGGGCTATAAAGCTCACTTTATTAGCTATAAAATCAATTATTTCAGGCATGATTGAGCTATTCTCTTATAAAAAGATTTCACTAGCATGAAATAGAATGCGCTAAGTTAAGAATTCCGCCAACGAGATTTTTATAATTATCTATAAATAGGATGGCACTTTGAGCGATATTCTAGGAAAAAGCACTAATTTTGCATTGTTTTTCTTTGTAAGAACGAATCATACCACTCAATAGTATAGATAAAAATGATTAAAGCAATATTCTTCGACATTGACGGCACACTCGTCAGCTTTCGCACACACAAAGTATCAGAATCCACTCAAAAAGCACTTAAAATATTACGTAAAAAAGGCATTAAAACCTTTATTGCAACAGGTCGACACCTACGTGCCATCAACAATCTTCCGGGATTAGAATTTGATGGCTACGTCACTCTTAACGGTGGATTATGCTTTGGCGAAAGCGGTAAACTAATTAGTCAAACGAGCATTCCACAAGAAGATTTATTCAGCTATCTGGACTATATAGAAGAAAATCCCATGCCTTGTGTATTTGTGCGAAAAGGAGATTTGCATATCAATTACATCAATCAAGAAGTGATTGACCTTTTTAAATTATTAGATTTTATAGAAGTGCCTACTGCTGACTTGCGAGAAATTGCCAAAGAGGACGTTTCGCAGCTTATCGCCTTTTTCGACCAAACAAAAGATGCTGAAGTGATGACTCACCTCCCGAATTGTACATCTACACGTTGGTATCACACCTTTACAGATGTCGTCCCAAAAGGTATTTGCAAATCGAAAGGTATCGCTCAGGTAATCGAAAAACTAGGTATTCAGCGAGAAGAAATCATGGCATTCGGAGATGGGGGGAACGACATTGATATGCTTCAATATGCAGGTATCGGAGTTGCGATGGGAAACGCTGAAAACGAGGTAAAAGAAGTCGCTGATTATCTAACTGACTCGGTAGATAACGATGGCATTTTAAAGGCTTTAGAACATTTTCAGATTCTATAGAATTTCTTTTCTGCTTTTTTTAGTATTAAAAACACACTTCTTTTACAAAAAAAAGAAGGAAAACCTTGCATGCCTGAACCGAATGAGCTATTTTTGTAACCTAGAAATCTGAGAACCATAAAAACAATCCTTAAAAATGAATGAATCGAGAAAAAACAAGCGCTTCACTTTGAAGTTTTTTTTAATTTCGTGTGCAGCGATATTTTTTAATGCATCACCACTACATGCCGACATTTACATCAATGAGATCATGCCCGCAAATGTAAGTTATAAGTTCGATCCTACATGGAACTTCGGTGGATGGATTGAACTTTACAACGATGGTGAATCAGCGGTTTCTTTATGGACTTGGCGATTATTGGACGAAGCTGGAAATGCTTGGACAATTCCTAATAGCAGCGCTAAGATCCCGGCCAAAGGCTATTATGTAATCTGGTTCGACCATAATGATCTTCTAAATACACAAACTGATTTTAAATTGAATTGCGAAGGCGGCACTCTAACGCTAAAGAGTGGTATTACAATAAAAGCCACAGCCACCTATCCGGCATCCATACCGAATACCTCATATGCACGCACTACCGACGGAGCTACTACTTGGAGTTTATGCAATACACCAACTTGCCAAAGAAGTAATAACAATGCTACTTTTGTAGAAGAACGTTGTCCTGCTCCTGTGTTCGATGTATCCGGAGGGCTATACACTACCTCAAAAAGCACTAAATGCACCATTCCTTCGGGATATACACTTCGTTATACCACTAACGGGGATGAACCAACCGAGACCAGTACACAAAGTACTACCGGCAGTTTCTCTTTTAGTCAAACCACCGTACTACGAGCTAAACTTTTCAAAACAGGGCTTATTCCAAGTGAATGCATTACACATAGTTACATTATTAATTCCCGAAAGTTTACCTTACCAGTAATCTCTATTGTTTGCAACCCGGAATATCTTTGGGATGACAGCGTAGGTATTTATACAGCCGGAGTAAATGGCGTGGCCGGAAACGGATCGACCACCCCAGTGAACTGGAATCAAGACTGGTCAAGGCCTGTAAATATAGAATTAATGCAACAAGGAGCAGCCACCCCTTTCTTTGAGCAACAAGCGGAAATTTGCATTGCTGGTGGGTGGTCGCGCGGATGGGCTGAGAAGTCGTTCCAAGTAAGTGCAGAACGGAAATACGAAGGTAAGAATCGTTTCGATTACAATTTATTTATCAGTAAACCGGCTATGCGCCTAAAAAGCTTCTATCTCCGTAATTCAGGTAATGATGCTTCGTCTAAAGGAGGAGGAATGATGAAAGATGCAACCATTCAGACCTTAGTAGAAGGGGCTATTGATATAGATCATCAAGCTTATCAACCTTATGTTCATTATATTAATGGTGCCTATTATGGCATTATCAATATGCGCGAACGTAACAATCGACAGTATGTAGAATCCAATTACGCATATGAAAAAGATAGCGTAGATGTATTCGAGATGAGCCCGGACTATGGTTATGTACAGCTTACGGGTGATAAAACGGCATTCAGTAGTCTGCTCTCCCTCTCAGCCGATGCGGCAACCGAAGCGACCTATGCTAAAATTTGCAAGTTAGTAGACATCGACGAATTGTTAGCTTACCTATCGTTCGAACTATATATAAGTAACTGGGATTGGCCTCAAAATAATGTAAAGGGCTTCCGAAATAGAAACGGAGGTAAATTCCGCTTTACACTTTACGACTTGGAAGGTGGATTTAGTTCTTCAAACAATAACGCTTTCGCACAGTTTGCCAACAAAGAATATTATGTTTTCGATGATGGAACATACCGCCAGATTGAATTTGTAACGATGGTACTCAACCTACTAAAAAACGAGACCTTTAAGCGTCGATTTATTGATTACTATACACTTATGACAGGTTCTATGTTCAATGCTACTCGCGTATCAAACATCACCGACAGTCTGGCTACCAATATAAAAGGCGAAATTGGTTACCACCAAAACCGATGGGGAGGCAGTAACGTAGCCCTCGTGGCAGCACTTAAAAGTTTTGCTACTGCACGTCCGGCCTATGCTATTAGCACTTTGAAAAGTTACTTCGGACTAGGCACCTCACAAAATGTAACTTTGCTCAGCGATACAGAGGGTGGTAAACTTTTTGTAAACGGTATTCCGGTTCCTTTGAATAAATTTAGCGGAGCACTCTTCGCACCAGCCGTACTAAAAGCAGAAGCACCAGCCGGATACAAATTTGCAGGATGGATTGCAAACGGAGCAACTTCGAGCACTGCTACGGTACTTAATTACAGCAATAGTAATTGGAATTATTACGCCAGCGGAGCACTTGATGGCACTGCTTGGTATAGCACTAATTATAGCACCACGGGATGGAGCAAAGGAGCTTCTCCTATTGGCTACAGAGGTGAAAATAGTCCGAACATGGCTGATCTAGCAAGCATTGTCAGCGGGTTAGGATGCACCACTTTCTATGCCCGCAATACTTTTACGTTAAATAATACACCTAGCACAAATGATGTTTACACTGTAAATCTACGAATTGATGACGGAGCTGTCGTTTATATCAATGGCACTGAAATAGGACGTTACCAAATGCCTACAGGTAGCATCAGTTACAGTACTTCTTCATCTACCTATGCTATAGCAAACCCGGAAACAACTAGCATGACGATTCCTTCTTCCTTATTACAAAAAGGTACGAATGTAATTGCAATAGAAACTCATAACTACGGGCAAACTAGTTCTGATTTATATATGAATGCTGAAGTTACCGCTGCTGTAGCTAATCAAACAGGAACAATATATTCAACGGAGCCTGAAATTGATCTTCCTTCCGGTTCCAATCTAACCCTTACAGCAAGTTTTATTGCTACTGATGAACTACAAAAGATTCCTGCAGTTCGGATTAATGAAGTTAGTGCTTCAAATGGAATTTATCAAAATGAATATTTCAAGCAAAACGATTGGTTGGAACTGTACAACACTACCAACCAAGCTATAGATGTAGCGGGTATGTACCTTAGTGACGACTCTACTAATTTAGTGAAATTCCAGATTCCAACAGGATTTACCTCTTTAACAACCATTCCGGCTCATGGATACCGTATTGTTTGGTGTGACAAATTAGTCACTTCTACCGAATTGCATGCTTCCTTCAAACTGGCTTCCGAAGGAGCCGTCTATCTCAGCAAAGGCGCCAATTCCAAGGCACTGGAATGGGTGGATGGCTTTAAGTACACAGCGCATGGATACGATCACACCTATGGCCGTTACCCCGATGGATCGAGTGAACAATATGTATTCAATCGCCCCTCCTTTAGCAGCAGTAATATTTATAGTCCTTACAATGTATTCATAAAAGAAGAAGCACTTACTACAGTCGGAATTGAAGAGGTATTGACTAGCGATCAGAACTGCTCAATCTTTTACGATTCGAATGCTAAACAGATAAATGTGTTCATTACTAACGAGAGTAACCCACAAAAAGCAAACTTCTATCTAGTTAATACACTTGGGCAACTGCAATTGCAGCAGAGCCTTCCTGCAGGTGAAACGTCGCATACCATTTCTGTAGAGAACCTTGGTACAGGATGTTATATTGCTTCCGTACAACACGCCAATGGCTCAATAACCACTACAAAATT
>JAGPIY010000145.1 GCA_018054715.1 Bacteroidaceae bacterium | reverse complement strand
GAATTTGGCACCTCTACCATTGAAGAAATGACCGTTATCTCAGGCAAATTGACTATCCTACTTCCTGGAGAAACTGAGTGGAAAACCTACAAAAAGTTCGAAACTTTTATAGTTGAGAAAGGAGTTAAATTCCAAGTAAAAGCTGAAGAAGATACCCCTTATCTTTGCCTCTATAAATAAGAGAAATTTAGAGCACAAAAAAAGGAACACTGCAAGTATTAGTTACTATTTGCAGTGTTTCTTTTTTAGTTCATAAAGACTTAAAAAATATTTAATGTTGTGAGCGATAGTTTATAGCCCGATTCAGTAAGTCGTTAAATTCTTTGGCTTGTCGAAAATGGAGCACAGCATACTCCAACAAATCTTTCCCCAAAAGCACCTTCTCCGGCAAAGAAGCCATCAAAGAAAAATCCTTCAATTTAAGATATTCAGCATATTCAGAATCCTTTGGATATCCTGCAGGAACTCTCATTAAAGAACTATTACCTTGCAGTTTAAATCCCTCAGCCTGTGCAATAGCCTGCAAAAAGCCAGCTCCATTGGTATAAATTTCCTCCCGAACATTCTTTAAAGCCTCCTTTTCAGGGCAATATAAGCCGGCAGCAAGAAGACTATGACCAATATATCCGGCTTCCTTAGGTTCTATATGGAAATAATATCCGGCATAACCAGAGCTCTTGCCACCACAACAAATGTAGGCAGCCATATAATTCTTATAAGGCTCTTTATTAGACGAGAAACGCGTATCTCGATAAATACGATAAATACACTGCTTTACATCCAATCCCGCAATAGAAGGGTCAAATGTAGCTATTCCAGTAATTAATTTCGCCACAAAAGCATTAAATTGTGCCTGTGCCTCAAGATATTCCTCTTTATGAGCATTAAACCATTCTCGATTATTATTTCCACAAAGTTGTTCAAGAAAAGAAATTATTTGTTTCATATTATCTCTATTTTAACTAATTAGCAATTTAATTCCTATTTTGTTTTATCCATTCTTCTACAACTTCCGGATAATATTTATATTCCAACTCGTGTACACGAGCTGCTAAGGCCGCTGCCGAATCATCAGATTTCACGGAACAAGTAGCTTGGAATAAAATATCACCCGAATCATATAGTTCATTTACCAAATGTATAGTAATACCACTTTCTTGCTCAGCAGCTTCAAGCACAGCTTGATGAATACGTAAACCAAACATCCCTTTTCCTCCAAACTTCGGTAGCAATGAGGGGTGTATATTAATTAAACGATTTGGATACACTCGGAGCATCCACTCAGGAATATGCACAAGGAAACCCGCCAATACAATAAAATCCACTTTATAATTCTGCAAAACAGAAAGAATTGGCTCGGTTTCTGCAAATGCCGTACGAGGAAAAACCACAGAGGGCACTCCCGCCGCTTCAGCTTTCTGCAAAGCTCCTATTCCCTCTTTACTCGCTAATAAAAGTGCTACTTCTATTTCTCCATTTTTAGCAAACACACTCATAATGCGCTCTGCATTTGTACCTTCGCCCGAGGCAAATATCGCAATTTTAGTTTTCATACCTGCAAAAGTAATAACTTTTATTAGTATTATAAACAAAACAGAAGGAAATATTTTATACCTCGGGCAAAAGAGGAGCCTATACTAAAATCAGATCCTTTTATTTTTTTGTGATTTTCTGAGTATAAGTATTATCTCCTAAACTAATGCTAATGAAATAATATCCGGGAGCAAAATTCGACAAGTCAAGGCGTATAAGTTCTTCACCTTCAACTGTCGTTGTGGTTACAATTTTGCCGGAGCCGTTAATAGCACGGACTATTGCTTTGTCTTTAATAGTACCTAAAGAAACAACACAATAATCGGAGACAAGTATAGGATAAACCTTTATTTGTTCCATTTGAATAGCCCTTAAATCAGTTGCTTTTACAACTCTCAATATACCATTAGAAAGCAATGCACTAGTATCCCACTGTAATCCATCGCCTGGAGTTGTTGGAGAAATTGAATAAGTTCCTGAAATTGTGCCATTCACATTAAACAACTGTATTTCATCTGCTTCAACAAAATCCTTAGAAGAAGAAATCTCAATAGTTGCATCAGTCATCTTTACATTCCCTGAAACCACAAACTTATCATAAGATGATGTTCCACGCCTCTTTACAGACAATGTAGATCCAGATTCCAAAGTAAGATTTCCGTCTATCGTAATGGAACCAGGTATCACAGTACTTATCCCGGCACCCAATGTTCCACCAGATTTCACATTGACCGTTTTCACGGATCCAGAACCAGCCAAAGTTCCAGTTGATTGTATATTTATAGTTGAACTCGTAGTGTATCCACTTGCAGCATTTGCTAACACCTTACCTTCATATATATTAATAGTAGCAGAACTCTCTCCAGTAAGAGTCCACGTTCCAGTACCATATTTATTAACAGTGATTCCACTTAATACACCTGCAAAAGTAGTATTCGTATTATCATATCCAATATTATACGTACCATTGCAAAGAGTCGCCGTTGCGCTAGTGCTTGTCAATGATCCTATTTTGCTTGTTGCTGAAATAGCACTAGCCGAGCCTTGCCCATAATGCCCCATCCATAAGCCATCACCAAGTGTTAACGCCGTAGCCGACATGTCCATTGCTTTACTCAAACGGAACTGACTTCCTGTAACACTCAATTTACCTTTAAAAGCACTCCAGTCTGCCAACATATCAGTACGCACATAAGGAATAGAAAGTTTTACTGCTCCCTCTCCTGAAAAACTACCATTAATATAACAACGAGAGCCTGCATTCAACGTAGCTGTAGACCCCAGAGGTACTACAACCGCATAATTAAAATTAGGAATAGCACTCGTACTGTTATTATCGAATATTTGAACTGTACCCGACTGTATCGTTAGTGTAGAACCTAATTTTCCAAAAGTCGTATTATATGCCCCCATAGCAAGCGTCCCTCCATTCACTAATGTGCCACCTGTATAGGTATTGCTTCCAGCATAAGTCAAATTCAACTGCCCGGACCCTTTCTTAACAAGTTCACCTGTACCCGTAATTATTCCTTTTAACGTAGTATACCCGCTAGTAATATTTAAAGCAGCAGTTCCATCAATAGTCATTCCGCGAGTAGTGGCCGTATTGGCATTATTCACAATAATAGCTGCATCCGAAATTTTTAAATTACTAGGCAATGCAGTTGCTGCACCGATACTACTAGGTAAACCCGCCTCAGCCAATTCATTAACTATCAACGTGCCTCCATTCACAATCGTTGCACCCGTATAATCACTATTCACAGCCGAAAGTGTAAGATTGCCTGTACCTTGTTTCACTAATGCACCCGTTCCGCTAATTGCTCCTGTTCCAGTAAGCACAAAATTCTTAGTATCATTAAGGAAAGTCATTCCGGTTGTCTCTACCGTTCCATTCACTGTTATCACACTTGTAGTAGCCTCATCATTAAAGATAATTTCATCCCCTGAAACAAAAGTCGTATTTACTCCATCTAATTTAAAATTTTCTGTATCAAAGTTCCAATTACCATCTACAGAACCAGCCCATAAAACTCCTTTAGCCGGTTCACGAACTCCATTTATCTGCAATACAATCTTTTTATCGACAACTTTTAATACACAAGAGATGCCCTCTAAACCACTCAAATTTAACTCCGAGATATCGCCCACTAGTTCACCTGTCCACTCTATCAAAGAATAATTTCCCGGTTCAGGTTTTACTTCAGAGCAATTTATAATCACCGTATTTGTACCAGATAAAGTAAGATCTCCATTTATTTTTATAGAGTCGACTAACACTTCATCTTTCGTTTGTATATCCATTCTCAGATTCACGCCTCCTGTAAAAGCTACTGCCTTTGCAAAAGATATACATCCATAAGGAGCAGCTTCCGTGCCAGGGGACAAACGGCATCCTTCTTTATTCAAGCCACCTTCAAAAGTGATATCTCCATTTAAATGGGGATTACCTGCCAAAGTTCCTTTTGCATGTAAATCAAGAGGACCAGTTAAAGTCGTATTTAAAGCAAGAGTGCCTTCTGAAATAATTGTTTTTCCGGTATATGATAATGCATTTTCAATAAGCAAAGTACCATTCTGTGATTTCCAAAGACCCATGTTTCCAGTAAGAATACCAGTACCAGTCCATTTATACGTCTTGCCCAAAGGAGGCATTGCATATACCACCGAAGGTGATAGCGTACCTGTAATATTTATCTCCTCGGAATCGCTTCCAGAAACGTCAAAAAGCACACTCTTCCCATTAACAAAAGCTGCAGATTGCGTACGATCAAAAGTCACAAAATTAGTCGCTGAGCTATTCCAGACATTACCAGATTTCCAAACTAAATCAGCAACAATCGATGTTGGAAGTGGAGGAGCAGGCATATCATATCCTAAATAAAAATCAGGGATTGGTGATTGATAATAGCCACGAGTTGTACATTGCATACGATAAGCAGAGTTTTGCTGCAAACAATACATCGAAATATCCGTACCATAATCACTAGAGAAACCAACAATACCCGAACAACCAGCATCACCTCCACGGCGAAGTATAACTTCCTCACGCCAATCACCAATTATATCCCCAAAAAACATCGGACGTTTTCCATATGCAGAGGTGAGAGACCATCCACTTAATTTTGCAAATTCTATTAAGCGTGTACCATTAAATTTACGCACATCCGCATTATAACCATTTCCATCAGAAGAAGTAAGCAGTTCTCTATCTAATTCTCCATCCCACCATATACCCTCAGTCGGGAAGGGAAGTTCAGCATTTACTGCACCAGTCATCACAAGATTTCCTTTCGCATCGTACAGATTTCCCATAGTCGACCAAAGCTCAGCACCTTTTGTAGCTGCACTTACATCCATACATTCACCACGCCCTACATCATCTACACTAGCCAAATACCACTTCTTTATTGCAGTTCCTGTAGTCGCATCATATAAGATCTGTCCTAACATATCCCCGGCATTCTGCTGAATAGCATACGTTTCCAATCCGGGACGATCTGGATCAAGATCACCTACGCGAAAACGATCACC
>JAGPIY010000144.1:3860-5084 GCA_018054715.1 Bacteroidaceae bacterium | reverse complement strand
CATTCACTTTTACACTAACACTCAATCCATCTGCACGAGTAGCCACCCCTTCAGTTATCATCTTTTGCACATCACTTTCTAGCTTCTGAAGAAGTTTTACATAAGAATCTGCCAATTGAACTTTAGCTGATAGTGAAATGACTTGCCAATAGGCTTCATCTACACAAAGAATAACTCCTTGCAATTCAACATGATGTTGACTTTTGGCAAGCTGTTGGGCATAGCGAGTCAATTTATCATAAGCAGTAATCTTCCCACCCATATATAACGGTTGAGTGAGTGAAATCGCACCTGCGTAAACGTTTCGAATATCAGGACTCAAAGCATCCATCAGGCCGGAATAGTCAGGCATTTTAGTTTGCGAAGCAGCCAACATCTGTTGAGCAATCGTCAGAAAATTTGTATTTTGAGTACTTTGATAAGCAAACTGAGCCAATGCGGCAATACTTTGTTCCATACCGGTAAGTCCCTGACCTATTTGACTTAAAGCTCCTCCCAATGCTGCCTGATCGTCCGAGCTCACTAAGCCCAATTTACGAGAGTTATGCAAATAAGTTGCAGTAGCTGAAAAGTTCGGTAAATAATTAGTAAAGGCCGCCTTGTGCTCCTCCACTGCTTTCACCACTTTTGCTTCACTAATACGTAAACTTTTATTGTTACGAAGTGCTAATGCACGGCAACTATCCAATGAAAGCGTCTGCGAGTAAATCGTTATACTAATACTGGACAAAAAGGCAGAAGCAACTATTCGAGCATATAAATTCATATATTTCTTTTTATTGCATATGCAGGATAAAACTGCATTTATAGTGGGGCAAAGATACAGAAATAAAAAAAAGAAGCCTACTCTTTGGGCTTCTTTTTTCTTGAATTAAAAACATTTTCTATAAAAAGAGGTTTGTATGCTTATTTTTTCATCTGTACTATATGAGTAGGAGTTTGCTCTAAATTACGTCGATCCACCTGTTGCACCAAATCATTTGCTAGAAGTAAGAACTGACGACCTATCAAACTTTGATCATCAAGTGCTACTGGGTGGCCTTCATCGCCACACTCACGAATACTTTGTACAATAGGTATTTGACCTAAAAGAGGGACATTCATCTCTTCCGCAAGATTTTTAGCTCCATCCTTTCCAAATATGTAATATTTATTTTCAGGCAATTCTTCAGGAGTAAACCAAGCCATATTTTCTACCAAACCCAAAATCGGAACATCTATCTT
>JAGPIY010000144.1:0-3760 GCA_018054715.1 Bacteroidaceae bacterium | reverse complement strand
CATTCATCTCTTCCGCAAGATTTTTAGCTCCATCCTTTCCAAATATGTAATATTTATTTTCAGGCAATTCTTCAGGAGTAAACCAAGCCATATTTTCTACCAAACCCAAAATCGGAACATCTATCTTATCATTAGTAAACATGTTGATTCCTTTCCTCGCATCAGCCAAGGCCACTGCCTGAGGAGTACTCACCACCACTACACCTGTAAGAGGGAGTGTTTGTACAATCGTTAAATGAATATCGCTCGTTCCCGGAGGCAAATCGATTAGAAAATAATCAAGTTCACCCCATGCCGCATCTGCAATAAGTTGCTTGAGTGCATTACTAGCCATTCCTCCACGCCATAAAGTAGCCTGATCAGGATCAACAAAGAAACCGATAGAAAGAAGCTTAACTCCATATTTCTCAATAGGAAGAATTAATTCACGTCCATCCAACTGTTCCGCATAAGGTTTAGCATCCTCCACTTGAAACATTTTAGGCATAGAAGGGCCAAAGATATCGGCATCTAAAAGCCCCACTTTAAAACCAAGTTTAGCTAGTGCAACTGCCAAGTTCGCAGCAACAGTGCTCTTCCCCACTCCTCCTTTTCCAGAAGAAATACCAATAAAGTTCTTTACATTAGGTAATAATTTCTCCACTTCCGGACGAGGTTGTTGAAGAGTACGCACCGTAATATTCCCTTTAATTTCAACATCCGATGAAACATAAGTCAGTATAGCTGTTTCAGCAGCCTTAATCACCGACTTCATAAAAGGATCAGTAGGTTTCTCAAAAATCAACGAAAAGCTAATCTTCATACCATCAATACGAAGATTATCATCCACCATGCCCGCCTCGATAAGATTCTTACCGGTACCTGGATAGCGTACAGTAGCTAAGGCCTCATGAATCAATTTAGGATAAAGAGTCATTTTATATATCTTTATTTAATTATGGGCAGTAAGTCCACTGCGCTTACTGCGATTGTAACTGCGATAATCATCAAGTTCTATTTCAATATCAGGCTCTACTAGAACTGTTTCTTTAGGTAAATGGAAGCGGAGATACTTAATAGTGCAACCACGATCAATCCATTGTTGTTCATAATAAGTCTGAATACCGAGAATATCATCCACTCCTTGAGTGCCATGATAAAGATCATCGGTATCCACCTCCAAAGGCAAATTATTAGTAGCAAGCAAAGCTCTAGTGTAAGTAGTCAAGAAGGGACTGTCACTCTTCACATGAATAAGTCCTTCATCAGAAAGGAAACAACGATAGCGTTCTAGAAAATAACTCGAAGTAAGACGCTTCGTAGCCTTTTTCATTTGTGGATCAGAAAAAGTCAACCAGATCTCGCTCACCTCATTTTCCGCAAAAAAACGATCAATAATTTCAATGTTAGTGCGTAAGAAAGCCACATTAGTAAGCCCCTCACGAAATGATTCGGTAGCTCCTGTCCACATACGTGCTCCTTTGATATCTATTCCAATAAAATTCTTTTCAGGAAACAAGCGAGCTAGGCCCACAGTATATTCCCCTCGGCCACAGCCTAATTCAAGTACTATTGGATGATCATTTTTAAAAAATTCGTGGTGCCAATTTCCTTTCATTTCGAAAGGAATATCGGTAACCACAGAATAAGGATATTCAAAAACATGCGAATACTCTTGCATATCCGCAAATTTTGCCAGTTTGTTCTTGCCCATTCGCGAAGCTTTGCTTAATCAAGTACAGTTATCCAACCATGTATATCAGATTCCTCACCGTATTGAATTGCACACAACTTTTCATATAATTTATAACAAATAGGGCCCGGTTTTCCGTCTTTTGAGAATACATAACTCTTGCCTGTATCCGGATCATCGATACGTTCAATCGGAGAAATTACAGCTGCAGTACCACAAGCCCCAGCTTCTTCAAAAGTATCTAATTCTTCTACAGGAATTGGGCGACGCTCTACTTTCAGCCCTAAATCTTCAGCCAATTGAACCAAACTCATATTAGTGATTGAAGGAAGAATGCTCGTACTTTCAGGAGTTATATAAGTATTATTTTTAATTCCAAAGAAATTAGCAGCACCACACTCATCAATATATTTTTTCTCTTTTGCATCAAGATAAAACTCACACGCATAACCCATATCATGTGCCTTCTTGTTAGCTAAAAGCGAAGCCGCATAATTACCGCCTACTTTATAAATACCGGTACCAAGAGGAGCACTACGGTCATGATCACGGAAAATAACATAATTATTGCATTGGAAACCACCTTTAAAATAAGGTCCAACAGGAGTTACAAAAATCAAGAAGAGATATTCAGTAGCAGGATGTACACCCACATGAGGAGTAATTCCAATCATTAAAGGACGAATATAAAGCGAAGCTCCACTCTCATAAGGCGGAATAAAGCGTTCATTCATTTTCACGACTTTGCATACTGCTTCACGAAATTTTTCTGTGGGCAATTCAGCCATTAAAATACCACGGCTCGTAGCCTGCATGCGGGTAGCATTCTCTTCTAAACGGAAAATTCTTATTTTTCCATCTTTACAACGACGAGCCTTCAGACCTTCGAAGGATTCCTGTCCATAATGCAAGCAAGTGGCAGCCATATGAAGGTTTAAGGTCTCTTCTTCATGTGTCTCGATCTCGCCCCATGCGCCATCTTGAAAAACGCATCTTACGTTAAAGTCTGTCTTCACATAACCAAACGGCAAGTTAGACCAATCTAATTCTGACATTTTTATACTCTTTTTATTAAACTATTGCTCATTTCGAACGACTTTGTGCCGTTTTTAATAGAATGCGCAAAGTTACTCTTTTTATTTCAAAATCACTGCATGTTTTCTAATATTTTTTTCACTTCTGCATTTGTATGCGTTAATTTCGCCTTACAAAAAGTTAGAAGTTGTTCGGCTTGAGCTAACTTTTCCGTCAAAACATCAATACTAAGTTGCCCCGACTCTAGCATTAAAGCTATTTCTTCCAATTGCTTTAATGCATCTTCATAAGTAAGATTTTTCGCTATTTTCATAATCCTTTTCAACTAATTTTTTCTACACGACTTTTCACTGTCCCTTTTTTAAAACGGGTTACAATTAAGGTTCCAGACATCAGCTCTTCGGAAGAAGTTAAAACACGCCCATCCTCTGTAGTGGTTAATGAATAGCCCCGCTCTAGAATTCGCTCCGGTTTAAGAGCATCGAAACGTTGTGCAACTAATTCAAGAGCATGTTGATGCCTCAGAATACATAGTTTTGCCTCCTGAGAAGCACGGTTTTGGAGTTCTGACAATCGCTTATCCTCTCGTAATATACGCTCAGGAATGCCACGCGTAATACGGTCGGAAGCCGACGCAAAGCGATCCATCGCCTGCTGCAGAAAAAGCAGTGTTGTATTCCTCAAAGAAGTTTGCATTTCAATAAGATGAAGCCAAAGTTCTTGTTGATGTGTAATTAATAATTGTGCTGCAGCAGTAGGCGTTTTCACACGCGTATGAGCAACCATATCTAATACTGTATCGTCACGTTCATGCCCGATGCCAGTTACTACAGGCAAAGGGAATTGTGCAACTGCAGCAGCTAACAAGTATGTATCAAAACCAGTAAGATCGCTAGCAGCTCCACCTCCACGAATAATTACAACCAAATCGAACTCATCTATTCGAATCAGAATCTTGTCTAAAGCAGATAAAATACTTTGTTCTGTTTGCTCTCCCTGCATAATTGCTGTAAATAATTCAGGGGCAAAATGAAACCCATACGGGTTTTCAGC
>JAGPIY010000143.1 GCA_018054715.1 Bacteroidaceae bacterium | reverse complement strand
CCTACAGCTTGAGAGCCGTGACTGAAGTTTTCGAACTCAAATACGCCGGTAGGGCCATTCCAAAGAATTGTTTTAGATGCTTTTATTACGTCGCCAAAGCTTTTTTCTGATTTTGGACCGATATCTAGACCCATCCAACCTGAAGGTATTTGATCGTCTGGAACGATTTGAGTATTTGCATCATTAGAGAAGCTGTCAGCGATTTTAGCGTCTACAGAAAGTACGAGGTTTACGCCTTGTTCCTTTGCCTTTTTTACTAGAGAAAGCGCAAGTTCAAGCTTATCGTCTTCGCACATTGAATTACCAATATTGCCGCCGAGAGCTTTTACAAAGGTGTAAGTCATACCACCAGCAATGATCAAATTATCTACTTTAGTAAGTAAATTCTCAATAATTTCAATTTTAGAAGATACTTTTGAACCTCCCATAATGGCAGTAAACGGACGGTTGATGTCCTTCATTACTTTTTCTACGGCAAGTACTTCTTTCTCCATAAGGTAACCGAACATTTTGTTTTCAGGAGCAAAATAATCAGCAATAAGAGCCGTAGAAGCGTGTGCACGGTGAGCTGTACCGAAAGCATCGTTTACATAGCAGTCAGCATAGGAAGCAAGAATTTTGGTGAAAGCTTTCTGGCTTTCTTTTACAGCAGCTTTAGCAGCTTTTTTTACTTCATCAGTAGCATCCTCAGCTAGGCCACGAGGTTTTCCTTCTTCTTCTGCGTAGAAACGAAGGTTCTCGAGTAGAAGAGCCTGGCCGGGCTTTAGTGCTGCTGCTTGAGCTGCAGCTTTCTGACAATCATCGGCAAAGAGTACTTCTGTTCCAAGTACTTCGCTTACGTGAGCAAGAATGTGCTTGAGTGAGAATTTCTCGGTAACGCCTTTTGGACGGCCTAGGTGTGAACCAATAATTGGAGAACCTCCATCGGCTAGAATTTTCTTCAACGTGGGAAGTGCAGCACGGATACGGTTATCGTCTGTGATGTTGAAGTTTTCGTCCAAAGGAACATTAAAGTCCACACGAACAAAGGCTTTCTTTCCCGAAAAGTTGAATTTGTCAAGAGTTTGCATAGCTTTTCTTCTTATTAAATTAATAAATGTATTTTCAGCCAGCAAAATTACGCATTTTTCTGCATTTTCCAACACATTTCGGTGCTTTTTTTTGAAAAGAACGATCGTTAAGTTGAATCTATAGAGAAATTTATCTTCGGAACGAGGCTTTAAAATGATTTTCGTTAAATATAATGAAATCATTTATACTGTGTGGCAATAACACTATAAAGATTTGGTAAACTCATTTTTTTACTGTTACTTTGCATTTAAAATCTATATTTAAACATGGCTAGAATCAAATTAACAACTTTAATGTTGTGCGGATGCTTTGCAATAAGCTTTTCTGCTGCAGCTCAGGAACGTTCTTCGCACGAGATAGTGGAGGTTCCATTTAATCATGTACATTTTGCAGATCAGTTTTGGAAGCAAAAAATTGAAATTAACCGTATGGTGTCAATTCCCTCTGCTTTTAAGGAATGTGAAAAGAATGGCCGTTTTGATAATTTTGCGTTAGCAGCCGGTCTTATTAAGGGTGAACATCGCGGTGATTTCTCGTTTGATGATACCGACCCCTATAAAGTGATTGAAGGGGCTTCCTATTCATTGGCTTCGAAGTATGATGCACAACTCGATCATTATCTGGATAGTGTGATTAACATCATAGCTTTAGCTCAGGAACCCGACGGATATCTAACTACATGTGTAACTAATAAAGCGACTCGTTTATCGGGTTGGTGGGGCACTAAACGTTGGGATAAGATTAACAGTCATGAGCTTTACAATTGTGGGCACATGTACGAGGCAGCGGTAGCTCATTATAAAGCAACCGGTAAACGAACCTTTTTGGATGTAGCGATTAAAAATGCGGATTTGATTTGCAAAGTCTTTGGCCCGAATGAAGGCCAAATTCATCGTCCTTCAGGGCATCCGATTGTAGAAATGGCACTTTGTAAATTATATAAGGTGACAGGTACACAGCGTTACCTTGATTTGGCACATTATTTTGTAGAGGAAACCGGACGTTGCACAGATGGACATCGTCCGAGCGAATATAGTCAGGATCATAAACCAATTTTGCAGCAGGATGAGATTGTAGGCCATGCAGTGCGTGCGGGATATCTTTATTCCGGGGTAGCTGATGTAGTGGCTCTGACAGGTGATAAGCCTTATTTCGAAGCACTTACACGTATTTGGGACAACATGGCTTCGCGTAAACTATATATTACGGGAGGCATGGGTTCACGTGCACAAGGTGAAGGCTTTGGCCCGGATTATGAATTGAAGAACCATACCGCATATTGCGAAACGTGTGCATCGATTGCGAATGTATATTGGAATTATCGTATGTTCTTAGCCACCGGAGATGCAAAATATATGGATGTAGCTGAACGTGCACTCTATAATGGAGTGATTTCGGGTGTATCGTTGACAGGAGATAAATTCTTTTACGATAATCCACTAGAGAGCTTAGGCGAACATCAGCGTCAACGTTGGTTCGGTTGTGCATGTTGTCCGGGAAATATAACGCGCTTTATGGCTTCAGTACCGGGTTATGTGTATGCCACACGAGGTACAGAAGTGTTTGTCAATCTTTATGTGCAGGGTAGTGCCGAGGTACAAATAGGTAAAAAGAAGCTAGTACTAGAACAAACTACGGGTTATCCATGGGATGGCGCTGTAACAATAGCGGTGAACCCCAAGAGGAAAACTGAATTTGCTTTAAGATTGCGTATTCCGGGATGGGTAAAAGGACAACCCGTACCTACCGACTTATATAGTTTTGCAAATTCCTCAAATGCTGTAGTAAAAGCAACTTTGAACGGAGAACCTATTTCTGCTACTTGCGATGACCAAGGTTATCTAACGATTAATCGGAAATGGAAGAAAGGCGACAAGGTTACACTTGATTTGCCTATGGAAGTACAAAAAGTAAAAGCCAACGATAAGGTAGAAGCCGATCGTGGTAGAGTAGCCTTGGAACGTGGACCGATGATGTACTGTTTGGAAGGGATCGACTTGAAAGATCAAACGGTGTTTAATAAATATCTTTCTTCGGATGCCAATTTCACTACCGATACGTGGGCATGGGATTCGTATGGTCCGATGACCGTACTCAAAGGACAGGCGCAAGAAGTCGATCGTTCCGGTGCAGAAAAAGCGGTCGAAGTAACTGCTATTCCATATTTTGCATGGAATAATAGAGGAACAGAAAATTATCAGATGGAAGTGTGGATTCCGACCGATAAGTCGCTAGCTAAAGCTACCCCGGAACCAACTATCGCTTCCAAGGCGCAGACTTTTGCCATGAGTGTGCCTATCCAAAACGATGCGACGATTCAACCTCGCATGGATTGGGCTTCTGGTGTTAACGATCAATGGGAACCTGCAAGCTCGGGCGACCAATCGAAACCTTATTTTTATTGGTGGCTGAAAAATGGTACTGAAGAGAGTCTAATTTATCAGTTCGATAAGCCTTATACGGTTTCGAAAACAGCTGTATATTGGTTGGATTTCGATCATTATGATGGTAACTTCCGTGTGCCAGAGAGCTGGAAGTTATTCTATAAAGATGCTGCAACGAATACTTGGAAACCTGTGGTACCGCAAAGCTTATATATGACCGCAAAGGATTGTTGGAATCGGTTAGAATTTGAACCGGTAACAACACAATCGCTCAGACTTCAAGCAAAACTTCAGAAAGGAGTTTCGGGAGGTGTGATTGAATGGACTGTGGATGAATAATAAAAAGAATAGACCTAGAGTAATAAATATGAAAAGAACTCTTTTAACTACCGTATTATTGGTGGGAGCTTTGGGTAGCACCACTTTTATAACTGCTTCGCAGAAGAAAATACTGCATGGAGGATATCCTATTGCTCCGGTTCCTTTTACTTCAGTGAAGGTTGCTCCGAACTCATTTTGGGGTAGCCGACTAGAGGCTAGTCGGAAGGTAACTATTCCTTTGGCTTTTAGCAAGTGCCAAAGCGAAGGACGTTATGATAACTTTGTAAAGGCGGCGCATCCTAGTGAATCGTATAAGGTAAAAGGATATTCGTTTGACGACACGGATGTATATAAAACCATCGAAGGAGCAAGTTACTCTTTGCAGACCTATCCCGATAAGAAGATGGAGGCCTACATTGATAGTGTGATCACATTGATGGCAGCTGCACAGGAACCCGATGGTTATCTGTACACAGCACGCACGATGAATCCAAAACATCCTCACGAATGGGCCGGACCGACTCGATGGATGAAAGAGGAAGATCTTTCGCATGAGTTCTATGATCTTGGACACATGATTGAGGGGGCAATTGCGTATTATCAAGCTACCGGAAAACGTAATTTCTTGGATATTGCGATTAAATATGCCGATTGTGTATGCAAAGCGATCGGCCCGAACAAGGATCAGTTGCAAATTGTACCCGGTCACCAGATTGCAGAGATGGCATTAGCGAAACTATATCTGGCTACAGGCGACAAGAAATATCTTGATGAAGCTAAATTTTTCCTCGACTATCGTGGTAAAACAGAGCGTAAAGATGAGTATAGTCAAGCACATAAACCTGTCATTGAACAAGATGAAGCCGTAGGCCATGCAGTACGTGCAGGTTATATGTATTCGGGTATGGCTGATGTAGCTGCTTTAACGGGCGACTCTTCGTATATCAAGGCAATCGACCGTATTTGGGAAAATATAGTAAATAAGAAATATTATATTACAGGTGGAGTAGGTGCTACTGCTAGTGGAGAAGCTTTTGGTGCTAACTATGAGTTGCCCAACATGAGTGCATACAATGAAACCTGTGCGGCTATCGGTATGGTATATATGAATTATCGTTTATTCCTGTTGCATGGCCAGTCGAAATATTATGATGTGCTGGAACGTACGTTGTATAACGGAGTACTTTCCGGAGTTTCAATAGATGGAGGTACGTTCTTTTATCCGAATCCGTTGAAGAGTATGGGTCAGCATCAACGTCAAGCTTGGTTTGGCTGTGCTTGTTGCCCATCGAATGTATGTCGTTTCATCCCTTCAGTACCGGGTTATGCGTATGCAGTGAAGGATCAGAATTTATACATCAATCTATTTTTGAGTTCGAATGCTACAATAGCTATCGATGGCAAGAAGGTTGGTATTACAC
>JAGPIY010000019.1 GCA_018054715.1 Bacteroidaceae bacterium | reverse complement strand
GTACATAGCTACGGAAATGTCCGGTAACGTGGATGGCTTTTGGAGTACTTACATGTATAAACAGGTCGATGATCCTAAACTCTATTTTGGTCCGCTTTGGGATTATGACATAGCATTCAATAATTGTAATCGTGTAGGGGATGTGACCAAAGCTTTGATGATGGATAAAGGATTTGGCACTGATCTGACTAAGATATGGATGAAGCAGATGTGGACTGATCCTTGGTTTGCTAAAGCCGTCAACAGTCGTTGGAAAGCTGCTATTGCAGGTGGATTAACAGAGCATTTATTGCTTTTCGTAGATAGTATGGCCAACTATATTGATGCTTCACAAACGCTTAACTTTAAGAAATGGCCTATTCAGACACGAGCTTACAATGAAATAACACTTTATAGCACCTATAAAGAAGGGGTGGACTATTTAAAGAAATTTATTACTGAACACGCTGCTTATTTAACAACAACTTTTGAGACTGCAGAGAAAAATGCTCTTGCCGGACAAGCATCAACTCCTTTTGTGCCGGATGCTTCTTATTTTTACCGTATCTTGGGAAAGGGAAGTAATAAGAGCCTTGATGTAACAAATAACTCGACAGATATAGGAAGTGGTATCATGATTTGGAGTCCTTTGTCCGATGACCTTTTCCAATTGTGGGAAGCTAATGTAGTAGGCGATTATGTGCAGTTTGTGAATCGTGGAAGTGGCTTAGCACTCTATGATCCTGCCTCTCAGAATGGATCGACTTATGCTTCAGGCAGCCAAGTGCAGCAAGTTACTCCCAATGTGACTGATGCTCGACAACTGTGGAAAATTGTACCTGTAAATACAGGTGATGAATATAACTTTGTGAACAAACAGACCAATATGGTTCTGAATAATGCGGGAGGAAGTGTTGCAGATGGGAATAAAGTGGTTTCCTATACTTCTGATGCTACAAAAAACCTGACAAGCTCGAATCGCTTATGGTATATTCAAAAGGATACACCTAAGGAGCAAGTAGGAGGTGTTGGAATTACTTCTCCCTCCGCCACTGAATATTCCGTATATTATAATCCGGAACTGCAGATTGTGCGGTTCGCTGCTGACGATGCTTCATTGCTTGATGTTCAGGTGCAAATATATACAATTGAGGGAAGTCTGCGAATGCAGTTCAATAGTTCGGAACAAGCTGATGTAAGTGCATTATCAGCTGGCGTGTATATTGTGCATTGGATTGAAGGTGCACGGACACATAGTATCAAATTTGTAAAACGTTAAGCAAAATAGAAATGAGTGATCAATTGATGCAAATTGATTTGGATAGAGTGCTACGCGAAAAAGCTCCTAAAAAGAGTAAGTACGTGCCGCGTTTTTTGATGAATTACTTGAAACGTATTGCTCATCAAGATCGCTTAAATGAGTTTATTCGTTATGGAGATGGACGAATAGGAGTAGATTACCTCAAAGCTATGTTGGAATACACCGGAGTAACGGTGAATATAGAGGGGCTCGAAAATATATCTCCAGAGGCAGCACCAAGTATCTTCGTTTGTAATCATCCATTGGGAGCAATTGATGGTGTGGGTGTCGGTTATGCCTTAGGCTCATTTTTCAATGGGAAGATACGTTATATGGTAAACGACTTATTGATGAATTTGCCCGGATTTGCTCCACTTTGTATTCCTATTAATAAAACAGGACATCAAAGTCGTAAACTTTCGGAGCAGGTACGTGAGGAGCTATCTGGTGATAATCATCTCATTTTATTTCCGGCTGGAGTTTGTTCTCGACGCAAACACGGTTTAGTTCGTGATCTGTCTTGGGGAAAACAGTTTATTGTACAAGCTCAGAAAATGCAACGCGATGTAGTGCCGATGCATTTTAGTGGTTGCAATTCTAACTTTTTTTACCGTTTGGCTAATCTTCGTGAAGCCTTAGGTATCAAATTCAACATTGAGATGTTATTCTTGGTGGACGAACTCTTTCGAAATGAAGGGAAAACATTTACTCTCACAATAGGGAAACCTATTCCTTATACAACCTTTACTAAAGACAAAAAGTCTCAAGAATGGGCACAATATGTGCGAAATCTTGTGTACGAATTAAGTGATAATTAAAAAGAATATGATAGAAGAAGAAATTATAGCGCCTATAGCTCGTGAGCTACTTAAAGCCGAGCTAACCTCATCGAAATGTTTACGTCTTACCAATAAGTCGGGCAACGAAATTTATATAATTACGGCACAAGATTCGCCTAATGTAATGCTTGAGATAGGGCGTTTGCGTGAAATAGCTTTCCGGCAAGCCGGTGGTGGAACTGGCAAAAAAGTTGATATTGACGAATTTGATACTATGGACGTTCCTTATAAACAATTGATTGTTTGGGATAGTGAAGTCAATGAAATCTTGGGTGGATACCGTTATATTGCAGGGTCGGAGGTAAAACTGAATACCAATGGACAACCAATTCTTGCTACTTCTCATATGTTTCACTTTTCTGAAAAGTTTATAAAGGATTATTTACCTCATACCATTGAGCTAGGTCGTTCTTTTGTAACTTGGGAATATCAAAGTAGTAGAATGGGTGCAAAAAGTTTATTTGCCCTTGACAATTTATGGGATGGATTGGGAGCTTTAGCTGTGGTAATACCCGAAACAAAGTATTTTTTTGGAAAATTCACAATGTATCCTAGTTACATTCGTAGAGGACGTGATATGATTCTTTATTTCCTGTCACAATATTTCCCAAATCCCGAGCGTTTAGTATATCCAACGACTCCAATTGAGATTGAAACTGATCCGGCTGAATTAGCTAGCCTGTTTAATGGAAATGATTTCAAAGAAGACTATCGAGTACTAAATTCGCACATTCGTAAGTTAGGTTACAATATACCTCCATTGGTAAATGCGTATATGGGTCTTTCTCCAACGATGCAAGTATTTGGCACTGCCATCAATGATGAATTCGGAGATGTAGAGGAAACAGGTATGTTAATAGCGGTAGATGAGATATTAGAAGAGAAACGTGTACGTCATATCGAAACTTTTGTCCGAGATAATCCTACTAGTGTAGAACGTTTTCGCTTAGGGAATAATCCAATTGTATATAAAGAAAATAGGTCTACAAATAAATAACAAAACAAAAATGCTTCAAATAAAGATAACCAATTCGTCAGCTCATCCTCTTCCTGAATATGCAACGCCACTTTCTGCTGGATTAGATCTTCGTGCGAACTTGGCAGAAGAACTTGTACTTGGCCCATTGGAGCGTGGCTTAGTCCCTACGGGACTTCGAATCGCTCTTCCTCCCGGATATGAGGCACAAGTACGTCCACGTAGTGGATTAGCATTAAAAAAAGGAATTACCGTACTTAACTCTCCCGGGACGATTGATGCAGACTATCGAGGTGAAATTTGTGTGATTCTAATTAATCTTTCAAATGAACCTTTTGCAGTGACCAATGGTGAACGCATTGCTCAGCTTGTCATCGCACAACATGAGCAGGCTGAATGGGAATTTGTCTCAAATCTTGATACTACAGAACGTGGTGAAGGTGGATTTGGGCATACAGGTAAAAAATAAAAAATACAATAATGGTAAAAGCTTCTGTCTCTCTTCTCTTTTTTATGTTGTGGACACAATTCGCGCTGATGGCGGTGGCTCAACAAAAAGACTCTGTAAGTTCGAAAAAATTCGATTATTTCTTCCTCGAGTCAGAACGTTTGAAGGAGAAAGGAGATATTGTGGGTGCTTTCGAGATGTTGCGTTATTGTCAACAGCTTGATCCTTTTTCGGCTATTGCAAAATCATCGATCGCTCCTTTTTATCTTAGTATGAGGCTCGATTCATTGGGCATGCTGAACCAACGTCAGGCAGTAGAACTAGCTCCCGACAATTATTGGTATGCGGTTCAGTTGTCGAACTTGTATCAAGCTCAGCATAATTATGCAGCTGCTATTGATGTGCTAGAAAAAGTGGTAAAGCGTTTTCCTGAGAAAGAGGATGCGCAGTACGAACTCCTAGAACTATATCCTCAAGTAGGTAAATATAAGAATGCTATTCAATTATTGGATACAATTGAGTTACGTTTAGGGAAAAGCGAAGAACTCTCTATGCGTAAGGTACAACTTTACCTTATTGATGGGAAGGATACTGAGGCTTTTAAAGAAGCCAAAAATTTGGTCAAAGCTTTTCCCGACGAGCCTCGTTTTCAGTGTTTGCTAGGCGATCTTTATATGACGCAGGAGCGTTATCCTGAAGCGTTAAAGGTGTTTCAGCAAGTGCTGAAACAGGATCCCAGTAATGAACAAAGCATGCTTTCCATGATCGATTATTATGAATCGCAACAAGATACTATCAACTATCGCAAGCAAGTGCGGGCAACGCTTTTTAATCCAGATATAAGTAATGAAGCGAAAGTACTTTTAATGCGTCAGATTGCAACGAAAACAGATGGGAGTCCGATTGATAGTGTTCAGGTAGTAGCTCTTTTTCAGGAGTTGACACAAAACGAAAAAGAGGATGTTTCATTGCCGCTTCTTTATGCACAATATCTAGTTACAAAAGGCCATAATCAAGCTGCAATTCCGGTACTTGAACAAGTTATACGAATTGATCCGACAAATGTATCTTCTCGTTTAGAGCTTCTGGCTGGGGCTGTGAAGCAAAACAATCCCCAACGAGTAGTCGATATTTGTAAACCGGCTCTTGAAGCGACCCCTCAGGTGGTAGAATTCTATTACTATTTGGCGGTAGGCTATGCACAACAAAATAAAAATCAACTTGCCATAGAAGCCTTAAAAGGTGCACTCTCTCATACTGACGAGAATACAAAACCGGAGCAGATTTCAGATTTCTATGCATTGATGGGCGACCTGTACCACGAGGAGCAGCAGCCACTTCAATCGTATGCTGCTTATGACTCTGCTTTAGTACATCAAGCACTGAATGTGGGTGCGTTGAACAACTATGCTTATTATCTGAGTCTTGAAAATAAAGAACTTCTTAAGGCAGAACAGATGAGTAAAAAGACAGTAGATATAGAGCCTAATAATGAAACATATCTTGATACTTATGCTTGGATTTTGTATATGCAAAAACGCTATACTGAAGCACGCATTTATATGGATCGTGCACTTCAAAATGGAGGTGAAAAGAATCCTACAGAATTGGATCATGCAGGTGACATTTATATAAAGTTAAAGTTAAATGAACAGGCAATTAACTTTTGGACTCGTGCTATTGAGTTAAAAATAGAGAATCCTGAAAAGTTGGAGAAGAAAATAAAACGCGCCTCACACTAAGTGGGCAAAATATAAATAAATGATGAAGATACGTGAATTATTCATGATGATGCTTGTACTCTTTCTAGCTTCTTGCTCGGGAGTTAAGCAAGCGGTTCGCACGGAGCCAACTCTAAAAACGCCTGAACTATTATATCATTTGGTGAAGAGTACACCTGTTACAGGAGGAATTTCTTCAAAAGTAAAGTTTAACCTAGTATTTGGAACAGCCAGCTATTCATTGAGTGGATCACTTAAGATTCGTAGAGATGAGGCCTTACAACTATCTATTCAAGTACCTTTCTTGGGAACAGAAGCTGTTCGTGTAGAGGCTACTCCTCAAAGTATTCTCATTATCGACCGTATTCACAAGAAATATGTGCAAGAGGATATGAACAGTATAAAAGAAAAAACGGGTACTAATCTTGACTTTTATGCCTTGCAAGCACTTTTTGTAGGTGATATATTTCGTCCTGGCATTGCCAATATGTCGATTGCTCAGATACGAGAAATGAAATTCATAGGTTCTTCAGAGCCTAATACAAGTGTTCTCTCACATGAAGAAGGGCAGTTAGGTTATTTCTTCCGTGTGAACAATAGTACTGCGAAAGTGATGCTTACCGAAGTGAAGAAAACCTCGACAGCATTTTCTACACTTTGGAAATATGATAATCGCGAAACAGTGCAAGGGCAGGAGTATCCTACTTTAATTCATGCTTCTTTTGAAGGAGTGATGAAAACAATCACTCTTGATATGGAACTCTCTAAGTTGAGTGAAATAGGTACTTGGAAGGCAGATACTTCAGTTTCTTCGAAGTATGAAAAAATAGAACTTAAAGATGTAATGAAAATGTTCTCTACTTTATGATGCGTATTTTTTATCTATTCTTAATCACTCTTTTCTCGTTTTCGTTATCGGCACAGACCAATTCGAAAATAAAAGAACTGCAAAAAAAGCGTGTGCAGTTGCAAAAAGAAATATCTAAGAAGGAGCGCCTTCTTACTACAAATCAGAAAACGGTGAAGGCTCAGCTGCATACTATCAGCACACTAAATGGACAAATAGAAGAGCGTAAATATTATATAGCAGGCATTGCTTCTGATGTGCAGATTATTAACAAGGAGACTGATACTTTAAATAGCCATCTTGCACAGTTAAATCAGCAATTGGAGCTTCGTAAGGCTAAATATGCTAAGAGTTTGCAGAATATGTATCGTGTAAAGTCGATGCATGAAAAGTTGACATTCCTTTTTTCGGCTTCTACCTTGCGACAAGCGTATCGTCGTTTACGTTATCTAAAGGATTATGCAGGCTATCAGCGCATATTGGCAGCTAATATTATGCAGCAACAAGCTAAGATTAAGTTGAAACAAAATGAGTTGAACGAAGTACGCCAGGCTAAGCATATCCTCTTAAATGAACATGAACAGCAACGTAAGAAATTAGAAGCCCAGGAAGCGGAGAAGCAGCAACTTGTAGGGCAGCTGAAAAAAGAGCAAAAAGGACTGCGAGTTGAAATAGATAAGACAAGGAAAGCTGCTTCGAGACTAAATGCTGAGATTGATCGACAAGTGGCTATCGAAATAGAAAAAGCCCGTAAGCGTGCTGTAGAAGCAGCTCGTAAAAGAGCACTTGCCGAAAAGAAAGCTCGTGAAGCCGCTGAGGCAGCTACTGCAGCTCGTGAAGCTGCTGAGAGGAAAGCTGATGTTGCTGCCGGGAAATCGACTGTGAGAGAGAAAGCGAAAAAAGAGCCCATTGTTGGCAAGAAAACAGCAGAACCTATGCTGGCTTTCTCAAGTAGCGAAGATCAAAAATTATCAGGAGGATTCTCTAGCAATCGTGGCCGTTTGCCAATTCCTATAACAGGCACTTATCTTGTAGTGAATCGTTATGGAGAGTATAATGTGGCAGGAATGCATGGAGTACGCCTCGATAGCAAAGGAGTTAATATACAAGGTCAACCCGGAGCGCAAGCGCGTTCTGTATTTGAAGGTGAAGTGGCTTCTGTTTTTCAGGTGAATGGCCTTTCTAATGTCATTGTTCGTCATGGTGCTTATTTGTCGGTATATTGCAATTTATCTTCTGTGAATGTACGGCAAGGACAAAAAGTAAGCGCCCGGCAATCGTTAGGGCATGTATTCTCCGACCCCAATGATGGAGGACGTACGGTACTTCATTTCCAGCTGCGCAATGAAAAAACGAAGTTGAACCCTGAACAATGGTTAGGGCGATGAATCGATTCAGCTCTGTTTTTCAGAGAGAATTTGTCCGTAATAGTGCCAAACTTCTCTCTGGAAATGTGCTGGGACAACTGATTGCCTTTTCCCTTTTGCCACTTGTTGCTCGTCTTTATAGTAAAGAAGATGTTGGCGTTTTAGGATTGTTTTTGGCTCTATGTGGAGTGCTTTCTCTCTTTGCCGGAGGGAAATATGAATTTGCAATTCTTATTGAGCCCAAACGTGAACGTGCAGCGGCGGTGTTCGATCTTTCGTTTTTGCTCAACTTGGGAGTTTCTTTATTCTTAGCCCTACTTCTATTGTGCTTTAGTAAACCGATCCTTTCTTTTATTCATTATGAGGAATTGCAACCTTATGCTCTGATGATACCCGTATTTGTATTCCTTTCAGCGCTCGGACAAGCTTTTTGTTATTGGTTTAACTATCATAAGCAATTTTTTCGCACAGCTACGTATGGGGTACTTCAAGTAGGAAGTAATAATTTATTAAAAACTGCTTTTGGCTTTCTTTGCTCACTTTCTATCGGCTTCACTTCGGGAGCTGCTGCATTAATAGCTGCTAATCAATTAAGTTATTTGATAGGTTTGATCCCTATTACGTTTAAAAAGAGTGGTTTGCGTAGCCTTTTCCGTTTTAATCGATCTTTGATGCATGAGGTGGCTTGTCGACATGCTAAATTTCCTCGATATTATCTGCCGCATACGTTGGTTAATTATGTACTTGCCAGCTTGGTGATGTTGCTCCTTCCTGCTTACTTTGGAATGGAAGATGTGGGATTATATTCGATGTGTTTAATGTTAGGTTTTCGGCCTATCGGACTCTTGAGTGGCTCTCTGGAACAGGTGCTTTCTCAAAACATAGCAGCACGTGTCAGCCAGAAGCAATCGGTATTATCTTCAGTTTATAAACTAACAAAGCGTACTTTACTGATTGCTTTACCTGTTATGCTGATTATGTATTTTCTAATTCCTTGGATTGTTGATTTCTATCTGGGAACTCAGTGGAGTAAGGTTACTCTTTATTTGCGTATGTCGATGCCTCTTTTCCTGTTTACATTATTATGTGGACCGTTGTGCTCTTTACCTAGTATATTGGGCTCGCAACGTATGGCTCTTTTTTTTGAATGCGGTATGCTTGTGACTCGTTTCCTTGCGTTGGTGCTTGGTATTTGGTTGCACTCTTTCGAAATTTGTATTTTGCTGTTCAGCTTGACTGCTGCCGCAGGTTTAGCAGCTCAATTATATTGGTTCTATTTCTTGTTAAGAGGTTATGAAAAGAGGCTTACTATTACAGCATAACGAAGCACAGTCTAAATGGCCGAAATCAACACCTGCGGATGTGCTAATACTCCCTTCTTGGTATTATCCAATGGGAGGTGAATTCTGTCGTGACCAAGCCTTAGCGCTTACTCGAAGTGGTTTACGTACGGATATATTAGCTCCAGTACTGTTACCGTGGAGAATGTATGCGAAAACATTGCTTTTCGATTCATGGGATGCTCAATTATGGTGCGATGAAGGAATCCTTACTTATCGAAAGTTTTTTCGCCGAGTGCCATTTTGCGATATAGCCAATATTGTACGTTGGGCTAACTTTACGCTGCTTTGTTTTGAAGAATATGAAAGACTCTTTGGCCGTCCTCGTGTGATTCATGCACACAGCAGTACTTGGGCAGGATATGCCGCTTTTCTATTATATAAAAAGTATGGCATTCCTTATGTGCTTACTGAACATCGTGGCATTTTTGGAATGAAGAGTGAGTTGGCTGCAAATAGTTTTAAACCGACGCATACTCCTTTTTTGGAATCAGCTTTCTCAAATGCGCGAGTTATCTTATCTGTTTCAGATCAGTTGGTGCCAAAGATTCGGGAATATCTCACTCGTGAGGTGCCTATTGAAGTACTTTCAAATATGGTGGATACTTCTTTCTTTGTACCTTCAAAAGCCCCAAAAGACATTCACCCTTTCCGCTTTATAACGATGAACAGTTATCGCGATGTAAAGGGATACGATATTCTTCTTCCTGCTTTTGATGCATTCTGCCGTCGGCTGCAAAAGGATGAAAATTCTCCTATGGCGGAGTTGTGGATTGGTGGAGATGGTTTTGAAAATAGCGACTTTCAACGTATACTTTCCGAGTGTGATTTTCCGGCACAGATCCATTTCTTAGGTTGGCTTTCTCCAGAAGAAGTCCGCAAAAGATTATATGAATCGAATGCTTTTGTACTAGCTAGTCGTGTGGAATCGCAGTCGATCGCCGTGCTTGAAGCTCTGAGTACCGGGCTCCCTGTAGTTTGTACAGAAGTAGTGCCGGAAGAAATTGTAGGTTCTGCGCAAGGATTGCGCGTTCCTGTGGAACAAATAGAAGCTCTTTCCGAAGCACTCTACCAGATGTATTATACGGTAGATAGTTATAGCCCTGAGGCACTTTCTGCACATGTGGGAAAAATAGCTTCTCCTCACCATGTAGTCTCTTGTCTGAAGGAAATTTATTCGAAGATTCCGTTATAAGGAATTCTGAATCCGTTGACGGATGGCTAAATAGGAAGGAAGCGAGTTGAAAGGATGATAGATCTGTGCAAGATATTTGCAAGTAGCATAGCTAGAGATGATGAGATGATCCTTTTTCCTTTCAAACGATAATTCAGAAAGTTGATTGTATTTGTGAAGACCCACTTTATCCGGATACTTAGCAAGGATAGAATCCATCTTTGCACGTAAATCTAAATCTTTGCTCAGGCCTCCTAATTGATAAATACTTGCAGCAGGTGACTTTTGCAGAATGGCATCTAGATAAGAGAGAAAAGCAAAGTCTTCTTTGCAATTTATGATGATAAAGGCTTTTGATATAGAGCTGTATCTGTGATTGATAAGAACCATTACATTGCATTCTATTCGTTCCATAATCTCTTCCGTTTTTTCGGTCATAAGCGCACCTGGTAGTTGGAACGTTTTTTCTTTGATATGGCTTAAGAAAGAGCAAAGAAATCCATTGTTTGTTTTTTTATCTTCAGCAGGTTTTACATCTAAAAGTTTGTGTCCTGCGCCAATTAGCAAGTAATCAATATTCTCTTTGGTTATTGTTTGTATAATCTCGTTTACGATGTCATCCGTTAACTTATATCGCTTGTCAACTTCAACATTTATGGCGGCAGCTTCTTTATTTAGCAGATGGAAACTATCTTTTGAATAATGTTCGGCAGAAACAAGGTTGAGATCAGTTCCCATTGTATAATGTGCTGCAATTACATGCTTTTCTTTCAACTTATCTCCAAAGAGTAAATGAAAGATAGAGAGTAAGCTCTTCCCACTTTCCGGGCGACCGAAACTAAGCATTAACTTAGGAACATGAATGTTGTTTGGCGTTTTTCTAGAGAATAGGTATTGAATAAAATTAAGAGCAGGGGTGGTCATAAAGGTAGTCGCTAATGCCATGATGATCATGATGGCAAAAATAGGTTTTGGAAGTACTCCCATTTCATAACCAATATTAAGAGCCACTAGTTCCATCAAACCGCGAGTATTCATTAGCATACCAATTGTAAGACTATTGTGCCAGTTCTCGCCCACTAATTTAGCTGCAATAGAGCACCCCCCAAATTTACCTAGGATAGCGATCAAGATGAAAAGTAGACACGCAATCCACATATCAGGGGTGTTTATTAGAAAAACGTCAGTGTTTAACCCCGTATATACAAAGAATAAAGGAAGAAAGAAAGCGAGTGTGACATCTTCCACTTTTTCTATCATTATTCGTCGGAAGGCTAAATTGGAAGGCATAATAACCCCGGCTAAGAAGGCTCCAAAGATGGCATGAATTCCAATAAGTTCCGTTATCGTTGCAGAGATAATGATTGTTAAGAAAATGAAAGAGACAAAGGTTTTATTTATGACTTCATTATTTGCGTATATGCGGCCTATCTTTTGAAAGAATGGACGTGCAACAAGGAACATAAATAGAATAAATATCAAAGTTAGAAAAATAGCAAATAAGGCACTCACGAAAGTTCCTGCTTTTACGATTGCAATGACGATTGCAAGTAAGCACCATGCTGTAACATCGTCGTTTGCAGCAGAGGCTATTGATAAAATGCCGAGTGGAGTATAGGTTATACCTCTTTCTTGAATGATGCGAGCTAGTACAGGGAAGGCAGTGATGCTCATTGATATTCCCATAAAAAGAGCGAAAGGGAGGAAAGAGGTTGTCTGTGCTGCATATTTCTCAAAAACCCAATAAGACGAAAGAATTCCGAGAAGGAATGGAACAAGTATTCCTGCATGGCTAATTACAAGAGTCTCATTAATTTTGTTTTTTAAAGTGTTGAAGTCGACCTCCAATCCAATAACGAACATGAAAAATATAAGCCCTATCTGACTAATGAGATGAATGTTTACTAATGAACTTTTAGGAAATAAAAACGCTGAAAATTCAGGAAATAAGTATCCTAATAGAGAAGGCCCTAATATAATTCCGGCTACAATTTCTCCTATTACCCCCGGTTGACCTATTTTTTTAAAAAGGAAAGAAAAAATCCAGCATGTCACCAATATCACAATCATCTGCATGAGCAGGATCATGACCGAAGAACTTAAGTTGGCCACTATTATGTGCTGAAAGGCAGTAATAGGCGAAAGGTTACTTGCAGCGTGCTGAGACATCAAATGGTCAAATCGCGTTCCCTCTTTAAGTGCAATATAAATCAATCCACTAAACAGGATCATCATTATGATATAAATAGAGAGATTTTTTTGCTTTTTCTCCATAAGATTGTGACCTTTTGTATTTAGGTACAAAAATACTAATATTTTGCTTTATATGTTTGTTTGAAATGTGAATTTTGTTTAATTCAATCTTAAAAGGGTCGAATCATAAGGAAAATATTCTTTTTTCTATTTTGATGGATATCCCTTTCTGATATTTTACAAATCATGCATCTCAAACTGATTTATAAAAGAAAGAGTCAAAGCAGATACTTTGACTCTTTTAATTGATCGAAAAACGAAAAACAATTTGTGCTTATTTAAAGCAGCTTGATTGTTTTAGTTAGATTTCGGCGCATTTATCACGCAGCCATTCTACTTCTTCAGCTTTTAGTAATGGAGCTAGCTTCATAAAAACTCGTTTATGATAGTCGTTTAGCCAATTGATCTCGCGTTCAGTGAGGAGCGATTTTACGATTGGCTCAGTATCAATCGGGCATAGTGTAAGTGTTTCGAAACGATAGAATTCACCGTATTCTGTGGTTTGATCCGCAACGACTAATAATACATTTTCAGTGCGTGCACCGTGCTTCCCTTCTTTGTACATACCCGGTTCGTCTGTAATCGTGCTATGTAATAACAAAGGTTGTGGACGCCAATCGAGTCGAAACTGATAAATGCCTTCATGTACGCTTAAGTAATAACCTACGCCATGTCCGGTACCGTGATAGTAAGCCATCCCTCTTTCCCATAAAGGCAAGCGCGCCAATGCATCAAGATGTGTTCCGTTAACTCCTTTGGGGAATTTGGCTAACGCTAATGAAATATTTCCTCGTAGTACACAGGTGTAGTCAATTTTTTCTTCTTCAGTAAGAGCCCCTAGTGCAAAGGTACGTGTTATATCTGTAGTGCCATTGCAATAATGCCCGCCACTGTCGAGCAGTAGAAGCCCCTTTGCTTTTAGGGTAGCGTCGGTTTCTTCTGTAGCCGTGTAATGTACCATTGCACCATGAGGGCCGTAACCGGCAATAGTAGAAAAGCTTTCTCCTAAATTGAGATCGCGTTCTGCTCTGAATTCTGCTAATTTACGGCTAAGGCTTATTTCAGTAACGGTTTCTCCTTCTTGTACTGCATTAATCAGCCAACGTTGAAATTTTACCATAGCCACTCCATCTTGAATCATGCAATCGTGCAACCCCTCAATTTCTCGTGGTGTGCGTATTGAACGCATCCATGAAACCGGTGAGTCCTTTCGGATGATTTTGTATTTCGACGGAATAGCGTGGTATATTGCATAACTTGTTTTAGTAGGAGGAAGTAGAATTCTGCAATCATCGAGCTCGTTAATAGCTTGTAGCACTTCCGAATAAGGGCGTATCTTTATTCCTTCTTCTTCTAGTTTGTTTGCAACTTCTTGCGAATACTTTGTCGGATCGATAAATAAAATTGCTTCCGTAGCAGTAAGTAACAAATAGCTAATGATGACGGGAGTGTATTTTACGTCATTTCCTCGGATGAGCAAGGCCCATGCAATTTCATCAAGTGAGGAAATTAGCGTGCAATTTGCTCCCAACTTCGCAATTTCTTCTCGAATCATTTGCAAGCGTGTGGATGCAGATACACCTACATATTTTTCATCAAAGATTTGTACTTGTGAGTCTGGTATAGAAGGTCGATCCTCCCAAAGCTCTTCCATTGCATCGAATTGGCTTTCGATGCTAATACCTTTCGATGCCAAGCGTCCGGCAATAGTTTCCACTTCAACTGTTGTAAACACGTTACCATCAAGTCCGATTGTACATCCTTGGGGAAGTTCCGAGAAGAGCCATTCGGGAATCTCTTGTGTGGTTTCAAACTGAGCTGCTTTATAAAGTACCATTCCGGTATTTGCCAGTTGCTCCTCAGCTTGAATAAAATAACGAGAGTCTGTCCACAGTCCCGCTTTATCCATTGTTATTACCACTGTGCCCATAGAACCGGTAAAGCCAGATATCCATTGACGTGATTTCCATCGTGGTGCCACATACTCGCTTAGATGCGGGTCGGTACTTGGAATGATGTATGCAGCAAGTTGATGACTTGCCATCCAACTTCTGATTTTTGCAATTCGTTCTGCAATCATAATTCGCTATAAATTAAGAAGCACAACCGGTAGGTTGTGCTTCGTGTTGTTATTTTAGGTTGCCTACTTTTATGAGATATTCAGCGATTTGAACAGCGTTTAGTGCTGCTCCTTTTTTTATTTGGTCGCCTACAATCCAGAAAGTCAATCCGTTCTCATTACACAAATCTTTGCGGATACGGCCGACATATACATCGTCTTTCCCTGCCAAGAAGAGAGGCATTGGATATTCCTTTTTCTCAGGGTTATCCATTAAAGTAAGTCCTTCTCCCTCTGCAAATGCTTTACGAGCTTCTTCAATACTAACAGGACGTTCCGTTTCAATTGAAATACTTTCAGAGTGTGAACGAAGTGCCGGTACACGCACGCAAGTAGCACATACTTTAATGTCACTGTGCATTATTTTTTGGGTTTCGTTGTACATCTTCATTTCCTCTTTGGTATATCCGTTTTCGGTAAATACATCAATTTGAGGAATCAAGTTGTAAGCCAGTTGATACGCGAACTTATCTACGGTAACGGGCTCATTGGCCAAAATTTGACGATACTGTTCGTGCAATTCATCCATTGCAGCAGCACCTGCGCCACTTGCAGCCTGATAAGTAGATACGTGTACTCGTTTGATATGAGTAAGATCTTCAATCACCTTCAATGCAACCACCATTTGGATCGTTGTACAGTTTGGGTTTGCGATGATGCCGCGTGGACGAGCCAACGCATCGTCACCATTCACCTCAGGTACTACCAAAGGTACGTCTGTGTCCATACGGAAAGCAGATGAGTTATCGATCATTACTGCACCGAATTTGGTGATATCTTCTGCATATTCCTTCGAAATGCCTGCACCTGCACTTGTGAAAGCCACGTCGATGTCTTTAAAATCATCGCCGTGTTGCAAAAGTTTGACTTCGAGTTCTTTGCCACGGAAGATGTATTTACTTCCGGCGCTGCGTTTAGAACCGAATAATACTAATTCATCGATGGGGAAATCTCTCTCGTCTAGCACGCGTAGGAACTCTTGCCCTACTGCGCCACTTGCGCCAACAATTGCTACTTTCATTTTCATTTTCTTTTTAAATGATTTATTATTTCAATATAAAGCCGTACCTTTGCGACTTGTAATTTGGCTGCAAAAATACAAAAAAAAATAGATATGCGCGAAAAAAGAAACCTATTATTAATAATAGTTATGTGTTTTTCTTGCTCTTTTCAGATGAAAGCACAGTTTACAGAGAGTTTTGGTAATTGGAACGAATCAGGTTATCCGCAATGGGGTGGTGATGTTGGAAAATATAAAGTAATTACTTTAGGCCCCGATAAATTCTTAAATAGTAACGATACGCAAGCAGGAAGCAGCTTTATTTATACTCCTTCAAAAGTGCTTTTAGGTGGTACTTGGACACTTCGTTTTGCACTTCAAGGAAAAGATTTAAGCAGTAAAGTCTTTTCGCGTTTTTACCTTGCTGCTTCAGCTTCCGATTTAACCAATTCTCTTAAAGGTTATTATCTAGATATTGGTTCGCACGATTCTGAAATATTGTTGGTTCGCCAAAAAGGAATTATGGGAAAAGATACTACCGTGTTGATCTCAAGCTCGAATGTTGCTTCACTTTACAAATATTCCGATTTAAAAATAAAAGTAACCTGTTCTGATGGAGGGGAGTGGAAGATGTGGATCGATTTGTCGGACGACGGTTATACACTTTGCGGTTGTACAACGGAATCACAACCTTTAACCAGCTCTAGCTATGCAGGTATTTATTGCAAATATGCCAAAGGTTCTGTTGGCAATTTCCTATATGGTGATTTGTCGATAAGTGGTCCGTCTACCGATAACCCTACACCTGATCCTACACCTGATCCTACTCCTGATCCCAATCCGACGCCCGACCCCGTTCCAATACCTGATCCGAATACTCCCTCTGGTTCGGATACGCTGCCAACTAGCGACAGTATGCTCGTTGTAAAGAAACAGTTTCATTTAGCTTCGCGAGCGTTTTCTCCTGACGGAGATGGAGTAAATGACGAAGCAAAGCTTGGGTATCAACTTTCTGTATCGGACTATGCAGTGAAGATTACGGTCTTTGATGCTTCGGGACATAAGCGGCGTAGCATTCCTACTTCAACGTTGCTGAATTCTTCTTCTTCGCCTGAAGAGTCTGCTTTGATTTGGGATGGAAAAGATGACGATGGAGATATTTGTCCAGTGGGTATCTATGTTTTATTCGTTGAGGCAACTCATCCTTCAGCTCCTGGAATAACAAAAAAGATAGTAGTTGTATTGAATCGTTGAATTTGTTGCAGGAGATTTTAAATTTGTTGCTGAGTAAATAAAAAAAGATGCAAAGCTTTCTTGAAAGAGGTGCTTATGTTCTCTTCGGAAGATGCTTATGTTTCGTGTAAGAGATGCTAACCTTTTTAGGTGCTGCTGCAATCCTTTTGAGAGCATGAATTCCAGAATTAAGATTCGTCTCGCTAGCTCTTTTTTTGCTATCTAGCTGCAAATCAGATCCAATTCTCTGTAAAAACAAGATTCTTGACAACTATCTTTCAGTCTTTCAGCGCCTGTGTTATATTGTTGATATTCAAGTTTATAAGGCTGAAAGATCCTCTTTCTATCTTTCAGGAATCTTTCAGCCGTTTTTTTACCACGAAACCCTCTGGATGCCGCTACAGTAAAAAGATACACTCTGTAGTGAAACACTTTGTAGTGAAACGAAAGATTCCGCTTGTTCGTTTTTTGGTTTCAATATCTTGTCCAGTAAAAAGAAATGTGTATCTTTGTCGGGGATTATAAAATCCTTATTTGTCGAATTTAATGTCGTCCTTATTTAAGCGATGGAGAGAAAAATTTTATGGCTGAAAATGAAGAAATAGCTTCAGCTCAGCCCAGCTCGATGGGGCAGTGGACTGAACGTACTGAGTTACTCCTTGGTACTGAAGCTTTGCAGCGACTTGAGTCTGCGCATGTGTTAGTAGTCGGTGTAGGCGGAGTAGGTGGTTATGCCGCTGAAATGTTGGCTAGAGCCGGAGTGGGAAAGCTTACTTTGGTGGATGCGGATACGGTTGCATTGAGCAATTTGAACCGACAATTACCTGCGTTGCGTGAAACCTTAAACAAAAAGAAAGTGGAGATCATGGGAGGACGTCTTCGTGCCATAAATCCAACGATTGAGCTTGAAACGCATGCCGCATTTTTAACTCCGGAAACTGTACCAACCTTACTGCACGAAACTACCTTCGATTTTGTGG
>JAGPIY010000142.1 GCA_018054715.1 Bacteroidaceae bacterium | reverse complement strand
CCCTCATCGAATGAACTTTTTCCGCCTCCGCCAGTCACAGCAACACTTGCAGATATAGTCCATTTGTCTTTTTTATAAGCTCCTTGGAAACTTGGAACAATGGGAGCTGAAGCAGTTCCTTTATAAGTTCGTGTATTATTCGCATCTCCGCGGAGACCAAAAAGCGGGCAAGTGCTTTTTATATTACGCGTTTGATACACATTTTGAATATTGAAAGAAAGGTGAAAACCTTCGTCAAGAAAAGATAATCCGGCTGGATTAGTATAAACTCCGTCTATCTCTGTAGTAGCATTACGGGCAAAGTTACGCAAAAAAGCAGCGTTCTGGTTGGTGTTGGTTAAATAACCTCCGGCATAGACACTAGTACTCGCAAGTAGCATCAGCGATACAAGTTGCTTTATTTTTCTCATTTTTTGTTCTTTTTGTGATATTTCGCGGCAAAGGTAAAGGAAAGTTACGAATCTCACAAATATTTAGAAAGAAAAATCTGCTAAGGAACATAACCAAACAAGAAATACAACTTTTTATTGCAGTTTTCTTGCAAAAAGTTTGCACCGTTGCGAATAAATTGTTTTATTTGCACTATAATTTTAAAACCCTGTTTTTATATCCCGATGAATAACTCTAAATCGAACAAGAACCTAAGCGGATTAAGCCGTAAGGACTTTCAGAAGACGGTGAATGGCAAAGAAACCGATCTCTTCTTTTTAAGAAATAAAACAATGGAAATCGCAGTTACAAACTATGGAGCTACCGTAGTTGCGATTATGATGCCAGACAAGAATGGAAACTACGGCAACGTAATTTTAGGTCACGATAGCATAGAGAACGTAATCAACAGCCCTGAATGCTTTTTAAATACCACCATAGGTCGCTACGGCAACCGTATTGCTGATGGCAAATTCACTCTTGAAGGTAAAGATTATCAACTAGCCATTAACAATGGTCCAAATGCTTTACACGGAGGGCCTACAGGCTTCCATACTCGCGTTTGGAACGCACGTCAAAAAAACGAGCATGCAGTAGAATTCACTTATACGGCAGAAGATGGTGAGGAAGGATTTCCCGGTAAATTGGAAATCATGATGACCTACACTCTCACTGACGCAAACGAATGGATGATTTCATACAAGGCTAAAACCGATAAAACAACCATTATCAACCTTACAAACCATGCTTTCTTTAATTTGGCAGGTGTAGCAAATCCCACTCCTACAGTAGATAATAACTTGTTGACTTTCAATGCTGATTATTACATCCCAATTAACGAAGTTTCAATTCCACTAGGACCTATTGAAAAAGTAGAAGGTACAGCTTTCGACTTCCGTAAACCTCATTTGGTTGGCGATCGAATCAATTCCACTGAAACCCAAATTGTAAACGGAGCCGGTTATGATCACTGTTTTGTAATTAACCAAGAAAAGGCTGGCGAGCTTACATTAGCTGCAAAGCTGGTAGAGCCAATGAGCCGACGTACCATGGAAGTATATACAACGGAACCCGGAGTGCAACTTTACTCAGGAAACTGGTTAAACGGATTTACCGGGTTTAAAGGAGCAACTTATCCTCGCCGTTCGGCACTGTGTTTTGAAGCTCAAAAGTATCCCAATACTCCCAATGAACCGAATTATCCTAGCTGCATTTTAAAACCCGAAGAAGAATATAAGCAGGTTACTGTTTACAAATTCAGTGTCGGAAAATAAGCTTTCATCGAGAAGAACAAACTATCTATCGATAAATAGTGGAATACACCTTATTTATTTGCAATAAAGAAGGTGATTCCACCGTTTTTTAATAAAAACTAAAACATAAAAGATTAAAAAGATGAGCCAAAAACAGACCCCGAACTACACGTTCGCTCTTACAGTGGTCATCATTGTGTGCTTCCTTATCGGATTCATTACTACGATGAACAACTCTATGATTGAATTCTGCAAAAAAACCTTTGAACTCTCAGAACAACAAGGACAGTATGTAAATTCAGCTTTCTATGGCGCCTATGCACTATCTATTCCATTAGCAATGTTGATGAATAAAATTGGCTACAAAATGACACTAGTAGGTGGCTTAGCTGTAGTTGGTTTGGGCTTTCTACTAAACTATGTAGGTATTAGTGCTTTTGCTGATGACAAAGACTTGATTTTCCCTGTATTCTTAGCCTGCATGTCGTGCGTAGCTATTGGAGTAGTTCTTTTGCAACTAGTGGCAAATCCCTATGTAATGGTATTAGGTTCTCCTGAAAAAGGGGCTTTCCGAATGACATTAAGTCAAGCTTTAAATTCTGTGGCAACTACAATCGCTCCACTATTTGTAAGCATCCTCATTATGGGTAACGCAAACGAAAGTGCCGGAGCTGGTGCTATTACAGGGCCATTCTTAGGCCTTTGCATTGCAACAGTAATTCTTTGTGTAATTCTTTCTTTCCTGAAATTGCCTAATATACAAGAAGGTGAACAAGAAACAGAAGCTTCTGGCGAAGCAAAGATTTATAAATCAAGTGTTTTTAAATACCCTCACGTATATTTCGGTGCACTAGCTATTTTTGCTTATATGGGTCTAGAAATTGGCGTACCCTCTATGCTTCCTGCTTACTTCAAAGCAGATCCTACCCTTACAGGAAGTGCAACAACCTATCTTCCTTTCTATTGGGGAGGCATGATGGTGGGCCGTTTTGCAGGCGCAGCTATTTTAAGTAAATTCAAACCTCGCACACTCCTACTCGCTTGCCTTGTAGGTGGTGCTGTCTGCGTGAGCTTATCATTTGTATTATCCGGTTTTGCTTCAGTGTACGCAATGTTAGCTGCCGGTTTATTCCATTCTGTAATGTGGCCTTTGATATTCAATCTGGGCTTACAAGAATTAGGACCTCACACAAAATCAGCTTCAGGTATCATTAATATGGGTGTTATCGGAGCTGCTACATTAATGCCTTTAATGGGTGCTGTAGTAGATAATCCAACATTGGGCGTAGGTTGCGCCATTGGTATGATGTTTGTTTACTACGCTTATGTAGTATGGTTTACACTATTTGGTTCTAGATGGGGGTTAAATAAAGTAGCATAAAAAACAACTGACAAGAAGGCTGATTTTTTCAGTCTTCTTGTTCATTGAATAACAAAATACTTATTAAAACTATAAAACTATAAAATTATGGACATTGAATTTGTAAGAAATCGCTTTATGAAGCATTTCGACGGAACAACCGGTTCTATCTACGCATCTCCAGGTCGTATTAATCTCATCGGAGAACATACTGACTACAATGGTGGATTCGTTTTTCCGGGAGCTGTTGACAAAGGCATGCTCGTTGAAATTAAACCTAACGGGAGTGATAAAGTAAAAGCTTATTCTATTGATCTAAAAGACTATGTAGAATTCGGCTTGAACGAAGAGGATGCACCTCGCGCTAGCTGGGCTCGTTATATTTTCGGTGTATGTCGCGAAATGATTAAACGCGGTGTAAACGTAAAAGGGTTTAATACCGCTTTCGCTGGTGATGTACCCCTAGGTGCCGGCATGTCTTCTTCTGCTGCCCTAGAAAGTAGCTATGCATTCGCTATTAACGATTTATTTGGCGATAACAAAGTCGACAAATTTGAACTTGCAAAAATCGGACAAGCTACCGAACACAATTACATCGGTGTAAATTGTGGCATTATGGATCAATTTGCTTCTGTATTCGGAAAAGCCGGTAACTTGATTCGTTTAGATTGCCGCTCACTTGAATACAAATACTTCCCATTCAACCCAAAAGGCTATCGTTTGGTACTCATTAATTCAGAGGTAAAACACGAGCTTGCTTCTTCTGCATACAACAAACGTCGCGAAAGCTGCGAAAACGTTGTTAAAGCAATGCAAGCAACTCACCCTGAAGTAGAGTTTCTACGTGATGCTACTCCTGAAATGCTAGCAGAAGTAAAAGACAAAGTAAGTGAAGAAGACTATATGCGTGCTGAATACGTAATCGATGAAGTTCAACGTGTACTTGACGTTTGCGATGCATTAGAAATTGGTGATTATGAAATCGTAGGCGAAAAAATGTATGAAACTCATGAAGGAATGAGCAAACTTTACGAAGTAAGCTGCGATGAACTTGATTTCCTAAACGAGGTGGCAAAGAAAAACGGTGTAACCGGTTCACGCGTAATGGGTGGTGGCTTTGGCGGCTGCACTATTAACCTTGTGAAAGATGAGCTCTATGACGATTTCATTATTGATGCCAAAGAAAGCTTCAAAGCAAAATACGGTAGAAGCCCTAGAATACACGAAGTCGTAATTGGTGATGGATCTCGATTGGTTGAACGTTAACTTCACCCTCTTTCTATAGAGAAACAAAAAGAAAAAAGGTGTCTAAAAAGACACCTTTTTTTGTTAAACATCTTATATTATCAATGTTACAAAATAATTAGAACAAAGTATGTTGAAAAACATAGGAAAAAATATGGCTAATTCATAGAATAGTGTTACTTTTACACCAAAATACTAAAACTAAACCTTATGAGAAATATAAAAAGATTATCTTGCTTGCTAAGCCTTTCTTTAGTGATCCTAGCTTCTTGTAATACACAACCTGCACAGAAACTAACTCTTTCCGGACTCGACCCTGCTAAGTTCGTAGATACTATTAAAGGAAAAGCGACAGCACTCTATACGTTGAAAAACAAAAACGGTATGGAAGTTTGTATTACCAATTTCGGAGGACGTGTGGTTTCAATTATGGCACCAGATAAAAACGGAAAATTCCAAGATGTAGTATTGGGTTTCGATAATATCAAACAATATGCCGACACAAAAAACACACCTTCTGACTATGGTGCTTCAATCGGTCGTTATGCTAATCGTATTAAAGACGGAAAAATCACGATTGACAACAAAACTATACAACTACCCAAAAACAATTTTGGACATTGCCTTCATGGAGGTCCCGAAGGTTGGCAGTATCAGGTTTATCAAGCAAAGCAAATAGATGCTCAGACTTTGAAGCTAACAATGGATTCACCCGATGGAGATGCTAATTTCCCTGGGCACGTAATAGCCATAGTAACTTACAAATTGCTTGATAATAATGCTCTTGATATCGCTTACGAAGCAACAACCGACAAAAAAACGGTTATTAATATGACTAACCATAGTTACTTCGTTCTTGGTGGTGATCCCGACAGTTTATCATTAGATAATATTCTATATGTCAATGCAGACAATTACACTCCTGTAGAT
>JAGPIY010000141.1 GCA_018054715.1 Bacteroidaceae bacterium | reverse complement strand
TCACACGTTGACTTTCGCCACCGGAAAGCGTGGTAGATGATTGTCCTAAACGAACATAGCCCAATCCGACTTCTTGTATCGTTTTTATTTTATGCAGGATAGCCGGCACGTTTTCAAAGAATTCTACAGCGCGGTTGATGGTCATGTCCAGCACATCTGCAATCGATTTACCGCGATAACGTACTTCCAAGGTTTCACGGTTATAACGCTTCCCGTGGCACACTTCGCAAGGTACATACACGTCGGGCAGGAAATTCATTTCAATGGTTTTGTAGCCATTTCCCGAACAAGCTTCGCAACGCCCGCCTCCTACATTGAAAGAGAATCGACCGGGTTTGTAACCACGAATCTTAGCTTCGGGAAGTTCCACGAAAAGGTTGCGTATATCCGAAAATACCCCACAATAGGTAGCAGGATTTGAACGGGGAGTACGCCCTAAAGGCGACTGGTCGACACATACTACTTTGTCGATATTGTCAAGCCCTTCAATGCTGTCATAAGCCAATGGATCTTGCAAAGAACGATAGAACTTTTGCGAAAGGATGGGCTGCAAGGTATCGTTTATCAGGGTGGACTTGCCGCTTCCCGAAACACCGGTCACACAAATTAATTGACCAAGGGGGAAGCTCACGTCTATGTGCTTGAGGTTGTTGCCGGAAGCTCCTTTCATAACGATGGACTTGCCATTTCCTTTCCTGCGTTTGGCAGGCAGGGGCTGAATCGCTTTTCCGTTTAAATAGTTAGAAGTGAGTGTGTCTTGCTTCAACATTTCTTTCGGAGTACCGGAAAACACTACTTCACCTCCTAATCGACCGGCTTTTGGTCCCATGTCGATTACATAATCGGCTGCCAACATCATGTCTTTATCGTGTTCTACTACAATTACAGAGTTTCCGCCATCGCGCAAATTCAATAAAGATTGAATCAGTCGACGGTTATCGCGCTGATGTAAACCGATACTGGGTTCATCGAGGATATAAAGTACATTCACTAACTGTGAACCGATTTGTGTAGCCAGACGAATACGCTGACTTTCACCTCCTGAAAGAGAGGCGGTAGCACGATTCAAGGAAAGATAGTCGAGACCGACATCCAGCAGGAACTGCAAACGGGTACGAATTTCTTTTATTATTTCACCGGCAATGCGTTTCTGCTTGTCGGAAAGATGAGGTCCAAGGGTCGTTATCCAATCATACAACTCGTGTATGTCCATCGAAGCTAGCTCTGAGATATTCTTATCATTAATTTGATAGTGCAAAGCTTCTTGGTTCAGGCGTTGACCTTTACAATCAGGACAGATTGCGGTTTGTCCAAACTGTTCGGCCCATTTCTGTTGCGTTTTCGAGGCCGTTTCTTGTAACTGAAGTATCGATTTTATAATACCGTCATATTCGGTATAGAAGTCGCTATGCACTACGGCCAACTTGCCTTCTTTTATATGAAGGCGCTCTGTGCATCCATTCAACACTTCGTCGATAGCATCCTCCTGAAGTTCTTCAACCGGAGTATGCAGATCAGCTTCATAACGCGCTAGCACTGCTTCTATCTGCCAAAAGATAAGTGAGTTCTTAAATTTGCCCAACGGTATCAAAGCACCTTCATAAATAGAAAGCTTTCGGTCGGGAATAATTTTGTCTACATCGATTACATTCACCACTCCTAAGCCTTTGCATCGTTTGCAAGCACCATGAGGTGAGTTGAAGGAGAAGTTATGTGGCGATGGTTCACGATACGAAAGTCCGGTTTCAGCATCCATCAGTAATTTACTAAAATGGCGTATCTCTTGAGTATCTTTATCAAGCACCATAATGATACCTTCGCCTTGACGCATCGCAGTGGCTACACTCTGACGAAGACGAAGATCTTCATTGTCGTTTACAATAAGCTTATCAATAACTACTTCAATGGAGTGATTTTTATAACGATCGAGCTTAAGACCCGGAAGAGCTTCTATTAATTCACCATCAACGCGCACATTTAAATATCCCTTTCTACGAATTTGCTCAAAAAGTTCTTGATAATGTCCTTTTCGATTAATAATCATGGGAGCTAACAAAAAGATCGGACGGTTTTTATACTCCGTACGCAGCAAATCGAGGATTTGCTCTTCGGTATACCTTACCATCTCTTTTCCTGTTTTATACGAAAAGGCCTTTCCCGCACGTGCAAAAAGCAGACGAAGGTAATCGTATATTTCGGTCGTAGTACCTACCGTACTGCGAGGGTTGCGATTGGTTGTCTTTTGATCGATACTAATAACCGGCGACAAACCCGTTATAGAATCTACATCCGGCCGTTCAATATTGCCTAAAAAATTACGAGCGTATGCCGAAAAGGTTTCAATATAACGGCGTTGCCCTTCGGCATATAATGTATCGAAAGCGAGAGAGGATTTGCCTGATCCGCTTAAACCTGTAATTACAGTAAGGCAATTGCGAGGTATCGACACGTCTATATTTTTTAAGTTATGGACGCGCGCACCAAGAACTTCTATTTCTTCTGCTTCTTCGTTCACTATCTAGTTCTCTTTTTTTATTTTTCAACTCCTGTAACGCTTGCATTGAGCAAGTTTACAGCTTGTTTAATATCATATTTCACTCCGTCGGCACCTTTAGCTTCTACTGCAATAAAGTACACGCCGGCTTTAGCGTTCTCACCATCCCATCCTCCTTCAGGATCTGTCCATGAATAAAGTTTCTTGCCCCAACGATTAAAGATCGCTGCCTTAAAACTAGCCAACGATTCATACTGCACTTTTAAAACATCGTGCTGTCCGTCTCCATTTGGAGTAAAGGTATTGGGTACTAAAAGTTTACTCTCGGCAAGAGTCAAGGTAAAAGGATCGTAAACCTCCACCACATCAAGGTCGAGATCGGTTAAAGTCAATCGGATATAATAAGTTCCGGCTGTTTCAAACTTGCGAGTAAATTCTTTCTCGTAGCTCACATCAGCACTCGTATATTCTGCATTATTTGCAACTTCCCACAAGTAGTGAAGGTTGCCCGAAGAAGTCGTTACATTTGCATAAAAGGTAAGTTCCATCGGTGCTTTTCCGGTATACTTATCCCCCACTTGCAAAGTCGTATCTATGGCCAAACCATTGTTTAATGTCATTTTAGCAGATGGAGACGCTTCTAAGGTTTGTGCATGCATCTCCTCCATAGAGCCAAAACAAAGCATCAAAAGTAGGAGCTGTATTATTTGTTTCATATCGTTAACGTCGTCTATAATTAAAGATGGAAGAAAGCTTCTTGATACTTTCAAGATGCAAAAATAACGTTTCTTACTCAGATTTCGCATGAAATCGGAGAAATATTTCTGAGTTTAACGGTTTTTTTCTTAACTTTGTTGCCAAAATAGAGAACTTGAGATGAAAATGACAATTCTTTCTTCACTACGCGTCGTGCTTCTGACGCTAACGATGTTTTGTGTACTATCCGCAGGAGCACAAAAAAAGCATACTCATGTTATCCAACCCGGCGAAACACTCTATCGCATCACCGTAAAGTATAAAGTCACTGCGGAAGCTGTTTGTGCTGCAAATCCGGGATTGAGCGCTACTTATTTCCCTACGGGAATGGAAATCGTCATCCCTAGTTCAAAGGATAAAAAAGGCAATAACAATGCCAATACTAGGAGTTCTTCTGCCACAGCCACGAGTGGTAACACAACAGGCTCCATCACTGCGACTCACAATGTGAAAGCCTCTATTATATTGCCATTTGGATTGGATGAGAAGCTTGGAGAATCACCACGTATGTTGGAGTTTTATCAAGGATTTCTGTTAGCTTTAGACACTTTAAAGAAACAAGGCGTATCTGTCGACTTGCATGTATACGATACCGGTAAAGAAGGATCTCCTATTACCTCTATATTAAATCAATCGGCATTAAAAGAAAGCGACGTAATTTTTGGCGGCTTTCATTGGGGACACGCCAAACAACTTTCCGACTTTTCGCGTGAAAACGGAATACAGATGGTATTGCCTTTTAGCGCAAACGCTCATTTTGTAGAGAATAATCCGTATTTGTTCATGATTAACACTCCACAAGAGAATTTGTATCCTACTATAATTAAGCAGTTTAAAATCTATTTTCCAAATCCACAAGTATTCTTCTTGGAGGATGCGAACGAAGAAGGGAAAGAGGATAAACGCCTTTTTGTAAAACAGTTGAAAGCAAAACTTGATATGCTGAAAATCCCTTATGAAACGATCTCACAAGGTACGACGGCCGAAACAATCGCAAAGCATATGAAGAAGAAAAGGCAAAATGTTTTTATTCCTTTGAGCGGCAAAAAAGAATGCTTAGATAGTTGGCTCCCTACTCTGCTTACTCTTCTAGAAACGAATCCGGATAAAAAGATCAACTTGTTCGGATACCCCGAATGGCAAACCTTCCCCACTTCAACAACGAATAACTTCTACTTGTTGGACACCTATATTTATACTGCGTTCTATTCTAGTTCAGCCTTTAAAAGTGCGCGCGAGTTTAAAGCTGATTTTGCACGTTGGTATCATAAAAAAATCAGCACCTCTTATCCTCAATATGCAATGCTGGGATACGACTTAGGGCTTTACTTCATAAGTGCGGCATCACGTTATGGCAAGACATTCCCAAACTACATGGAACATCTTAACGATGTACATACCATACAAAACGGATTTTCATTTACACGTCTATCGGACACCTCCGGATTCATAAACAACAATGTGTATTACGTGCACTTTACTCCTGATTCGGAAATCATTAAAACTGAATTAAAATAATGAGAAAACAGATCCTGACTCTTGCACTTTTCTTGAGTTCATCTATGGCTTTCGCACAATTAGGAGAGCAACGCAATAACCTCTCTGTGGGTATTAATGGAGGTTCGCTCTTTAGTACGGTAAGTTTTGTATCGAGTGTGAACCAAAGTACCAAACAAGGACTCTCGGGAGGTTTTACTGCCCGCTATATCTCGGAGAAATACTTTTCAATGATCTGTGGATTGCAGGTGGAGCTCAACTATTCACAATATGGATGGAAAGAAAACTTTAAGGTAGCAGGTGCAACAACTGTCGATCCAAGAGCTTTCAGCCGCACGCTTAACTATATTGAAGTACCCTTTTTAGCGCATCTTGCTTTTGGATGGGATAATGGTTTTCAAGGTTTCGTAAATGCCGGACCACAAATTGGCTATATGATTAGTGAAAGTTCTAAAGCTAATGCAGATTATATCAATG
>JAGPIY010000140.1 GCA_018054715.1 Bacteroidaceae bacterium | reverse complement strand
AAAAAAAATCTGTGAGTTTACTAGTATTTATAAAGTTAGCCCGCTCAGGTGAGTGCGAGGAAAAAACAAATCCGAGAGAGTGTCACTTCATCATGTTTTAGATTTTAAGATGTCAAAGCATATCTATATGGCTACCTAAAGTACTACAAAAACTATCTAACAAGTTGGGAGTACTTTACAAACGTCAGTGACAAACAATAAAAAAATCCCGTAAAACCTTAATTTTACGGGATTTGTCTAGTCTTATCCAGACTTTTCAGCGGAGAGACAGGGATTCGAACCCCGGGTACCTTGCAGTACAACGGTTTTCAAGACCGCCGCAATCGACCACTCTGCCACCTCTCCATTTGGCCTATATATGAATACTTTTATTTTGCTATTCTAAAAGTGATTGCAAAGATATAGTATTTCCACTTACCGACCAAATTTTTTAAAACTAAAATGGTCTTTTTCTCCCGAAAAAAAATATATTAAAAAAAAGCCTCGTAAAATTTGGTTATTTCGAAATAATGTTGTAGTTTTGCACTCGCAATTGAGAAAAGGACAAACATAAGGTGCGTTAGTTCAGTTGGTTAGAATACATGCCTGTCACGCATGGGGTCACGGGTTCGAGTCCCGTACGCACCGCCAAAATTACATTATAAGTGCTGAATAATTAAACATTATTCAGCACTTATAATGTAATTACCCTAATTCTTAATAAAAAGAATTAAAAAAGAGAGTAAGAAATTTGCATATCTCACAACTTTTCCCGAATATTGCATTAATATATTTGCATGAAGTGCGAAAAGCTAACAAAAAACACCAACTATGAAAGTATACATACATCCAGACTATTTACAATATGAGCCGTTTATTCGCAAGATACCTTCGGGGAACTACGAAGCAGAAGAGGTTTATTGTAATAAAAGAAATACCGTTGAACGAGTACGAATACAAGATTCATTGTTTGTCGTAAAGAAATACAAAAGGCCAACTTTAGCCAATTGTGTAATATATACTTGGTTCCGAAAAAGCAAAGCCAGAAGATCATTTGAATATGCACAAAAGCTTTTAAAAGCAGGAGTTGCAACCGCTGGACCGGTTGCATATATCGAAATTAAGAAATACGGCTTCTTTCACACAGGATATTTCATTTCTGAATTTATTCCCTACACAACCCTAAACGATATAGACCGTTTAAATGAGCAAGATTTAGATCTGGCCAAAAACGATTTTATTAGCTTTACAGCTAATCTTCATAAAAAGAATATTATACCATTAGATTATAACAAAGGGAACATCTTCTTTTATAAAGAAGGTGAACATTTTAATTTTGCACTAGTAGACATTAATCGAATCAAGTTTGGAAAAGCAACTCTAAAAACACAAGTAAAAGCATTTGAGCAATTAGGGCTCTGCTTAGATACGGATCTAGGTGCACTCTTAGCGTATTCAAAAATACAAAACTATGATTTAGAAGATGTACTTTGGAAAACTCTCATTAATCGAAAAGAAGGCAGAACAAAAAAAGCACTCAAAAAAGCTTTAAAGAAAACTATAAAATTTATTACTTTTAAGAGGACAGCTTAAGAGTCGTTGTGCATCCGTTTTAGATAATCGGCATGAGTACGTTTCCAACGATTATGACTCCAAAGCCAATATTGAGGATTCTTACGAATGCTTTGCTCTAATCGATGCGTATAATCAACGGTTAAAGCATCCTCCTCAAGCGCACTAGGCTGATTTGTCATCTCTATAAACTTGGCACTATAATACCCTCGTTTTACGCGAGTGATATCTAAATAGAACACTGCAGCTTCTACTTTACGAGCCATACGTTCTGCGCCCGTAAATACAGCAGAGTCGTGATTCAGGAAATCAGTCCACAGATTTATACTATTCCAATTCGGCGACTGGTCGGCAATAAAACCAACCACAAAACGTTTCTGCTCTCTATTATAGCGAAGCAATTGACGCAACGCTTGCTTCATCTTAATATTGACCGAACCAAAACGACCTCGCAAACGCAAAAACAAACCATTAAAAGCTTTATTTTCCAGTTCATGATAAATTTGAGCAGAAGTAACCCCTTGAAGAGTATGCAAAGGCAATGAAACAATCCACTCCCAATTGCAATAGTGCCCTAAATAAACCACACAATTTTGCTTTTGCAATCTCTCATTCAGCAAATCAGCCCCCTCAAAATGCATCCTTTTAGAGATTGTATTTCTGCTCATTGAAAAAAGTTTAAGTGTTTCAATGAAATAATCACAAAAATATCGATAGAAATCTTTCTCTATTTTTAATATTTCCGAAAAATCTTTTTCGGGGAAAGATTCCACAAGATTCTTTCGCACCACTTTCCTACGATAACGAATACAATAATAGAGAGGGAAATAAAGTAAATCGGATATCCTATATAAAATCCAGAACGGCAATAGCGAAAGCATATACCAAAGAAAAAATAAAAAAAAATAGAGTATCTTCATGGGGGTCTATCTACATCTGTTAACAGAGAAAAGCTATTATGGAATGTTTTGGAATATTTTGTACACCCGATGAGAATCGAACTCATATCGTCGGAACCGGAATCCGATATTCTATCCATTGAACTACGGGTGCAACTTAAGCCTTGCAAATAGTCATTACTGAATTGCGGATGCAAAGGTAGCATTTTTTGATGAGATATACAAGATTTTAAGAAAATCGATACGAGTTAATTATCTTTAAAACTATTTACCAAAAAAGGCTATTCAAATATAGTTTATTATTTTTGCACATAAATTAGTTCATTGTGCAAGAATAAGCCTTCTGTTTAAAAAGAAAGTGCTCTGTAAATGAACGAGATAGATAGAAAAAATATAAATGGAAGAAATAGGAAGTTTAGTAAAACTTATCGAGCAAAGCATCATAGAAAATTGGAGTGGTGATGCAATGACCGATTACCAAGGCATCACTCTTCAATACAATGATGTCGCACGAAAAATTGAAAAATGCCATATTCTTTTTGAGCAATCCGGTATAAAGCCAGGAGATAAGATTGCATTATGCGGACGCAATAGTGTTTCATGGGGTGTTGTTTTTTTAGCTTCAATAACCTATCGAGCAGTAGTAGTACCCATCCTTCATGAGTTTAAAGCCGATAATATCCATGCCATAATAAATCATAGCGAGGCGCGCCTCTTATTTGTAGGAGACCGTGTGTGGGAGAATTTAAACGAAGAAAATATGCCTAATCTAGAAGGCATTCTTCACCTTGCTAATTTTGAGCCTATTATTGATCGAACCGGGAAGCTAACAAAAACATTCAACCATCTAAATGAGCTTTTCGGTAAAAAGTTCCCTTGCAAATTTCGTAAAGAACACGTCAATTATATAAAGGAAGATGAACCGAATCAATTGGCATTGATCAATTATACTTCAGGAACTACAGGGTATTCAAAAGGAGTAATGCTCCCCTATCGCAGTTTGGTTTCGAATATATATTACTGTCAACGGATGATCGGTTTGAAACCCGGCGATCACATGATTTCAATTCTTCCATTAGGGCATGTATTCGGAATGACATACGATCTTCTTTATGGTTTAAGTACCGGTGCACACATTCATTTCTTAACCAGAATGCCAAGTCCGAAGATTATCATGCAGAGCTTCCTTGAAATAAAGCCACGCGTAATTTCTACAGTTCCACTAATCGTAGAAAAGACAATTAAAAAGAGTGTACTTCCACAACTCGACAATCCACTTGGCAGACTATTACTCAAATTGCCCATTATCAGTGATGTGATAAAAACTCGTGCCCGAGAAGTAGCAATAAAAGCATTTGGAGGCGAATTTGAAGAAATCATTATTGGAGGTGCTCCCTTTAACCCTGAAATTGAATCCTTTCTAAAACAAATTGAATTTCCTTATACAATAGGCTATGGCATGACTGAATGCGGACCTATTATTTGTCACGCACGTTGGGAAGATCTTAAGTTGTTTTCGTGTGGACGAGCAGCCGACCGCATGGAAGTAAAAATAACCAGTCCCGATCCTGCCAATATACCCGGCGAGATTATCTGCCGAGGTACTAATGTGATGCTAGGCTATTACAAGAATCCGGAAGCAACCAATCAAATTATTGATAAGGATGGATGGCTTCATACAGGCGACTTGGCTACGATGGATCATGAAGGCAATGTCACCATAAAGGGAAGAAGCAAAAACCTACTACTAACATCCTCCGGACAAAACATCTACCCGGAGGAAATAGAATCCAAACTCAACAATATGCCTTATGTCAGTGAATCGCTGATTGTATTGCAAAACGAAAAACTTGTTGCACTCATTTATCCGGAATTCGATGAAGCCTATGCCAATGGTTTGCTTCAACAGGATATCGAAGTGGCAATGGAACAAAACCGGATTACTCTTAATGAGAATCTACCTAGATTTGCACAAATCGCAAAAGTGAAGATTTATCCGGAAGAGTTTGAGAAAACTGCTAAAAGAAGTATCAAACGATTCCTTTATCAAGAAGCAAAAGGCTGATTTTAATCAACCACCCAATATCGAAATAAAAATAATTATAAATTATACAAGAATAAAAAATATGAAAGCATTTGTATTCCCCGGACAAGGGGCCCAATTTGTAGGCATGGGAAAAGACCTATACGACAGCAACGCACAAGCTAAAGAACTCTTCGAAAAAGCAAATCAGATTTTAGGTTTCCGCATCACTGACATCATGTTTGAAGGAACAGATGAAGATCTTCGTCAAACGAGAGTAACTCAACCAGCGGTATTCCTTCATAGCGTAATCTCTGCACTTTGCATGGGTGAAGCATTTCAGCCCGATATGACTGCTGGTCACTCTTTAGGTGAATTCTCCGCACTCGTTGCAGCCGGTGCACTTAGCTTTGAAGACGGATTGAAGTTGGTTTATGCACGTGCCATGGCTATGCAAAAAGCTTGCGAAGCGACTCCTTCTACAATGGCTGCCATTATTGCGCTTTCCGATGAAAAGGTAGAAGAAATCTGCACACAGGTAAATGCAGAAGTTGGTGTTTGTGTAGCTGCTAACTTTAACTGCCCTGGGCAAATTGTTATTTCGGGAGCTATTGAAGCCATCGAAAAGGCATGCGAACTAATGAAAGAAGCTGGTGCTAAACGCGCATTACCTCTAAAAGTAGGCGGTGCATTCCACTCTCCTCTGATGATGCCGGCACAAGAAGAACTAGAAGCTGCTATCAAAGCAACTACCTTTGCAACTCCTAAATGCCCTGTATATCAAAATGTAGATGCACTTCCTCACACTTGTCCTGATGAAATCAAAGCGAACTTGGTAGCACAACTTACAGCTTCTG
>JAGPIY010000139.1 GCA_018054715.1 Bacteroidaceae bacterium | reverse complement strand
ATGGTGTTTCTTCTCCATTATTTTGATAAGTAGATACCGACTCGATAGCATCGTATACGGCAGGATAAATAAGTCCTTTGTAATCGGATAATGTGCTCCCGGTATAGTCGGTAACATGTCCTGACAGACGGATAATTTCACCGGCACGCATTTTCAGACCGGAAGCATTCTCTACTGCCACTCCATTTAGTGAATCGAGTACCACCTTTTGTTCCGGGTAATTTAATTTTAGTGCAGGGTCGCCAATGAGTGAGAAGTTCAACTTGTTCATATCCGAAATCTTATTTTTCGCCAGTTGCATGATGTCGCCTAGTCGGTAGTGTGAACCATTTACTGTTTGATAAATAAAATTGTTAAATTGGGTATGTAAGACATGATTGTTTGACCCATATACCACCCGTGAAGTGGTAAAGAGTGCAATAGCTCCTCCATTGTTATTTAGGAAGGCATATTCTCCCGCCGAAGTAGATACATCATCGTACCGGCAGAAGTCGCATGTGGCTGTTATCCATAAACCTAGTTTTGTATTTTGCATAGCCAGAACTTCTTCAGAAGTGAGCAAAAACTCAGCACTCCATCCGCTTGTGCCTCCATGGCCTACATAATTTACTACCAAAGCGCCATTCTCTATGGTAGAAAGAAGTTCTTTCGTAGCTTGCGGATAAGCAAATCCGGAAGAAGTCGTTTCGCGTATGTAAGCATCTTCGTAGATTCGGGAGACTAAAAATGCCGGATAATTTGTCTCTGTTGCTTTTGCCAATTGTTCAGAATAGGTCATGTGAGGATATTTGTCGGTCGCACTATCTCCATCGTCGGCCGCATAGCAAATACGATTTTTCCAAGATCCAAGTTCCGTATTGTTCATATATGCGATCGTTTTATCTACGGCAGCTGTAGCCTGACTTAGTGTGCGAATCGGAAAACGTCCTACTCCAATATCCATTTTATCGGTAATAAGTGAAGTGCCCTCATCTGAATCTAATAGTGCGAGGTAATCGTCCGTACAATACGATTCTACTTCAATGGTACTATTAGGAGATTCGTAACAAGGCAAGAAATCTTCAGGTGAATAGCCTTTCCAATCGCTTGTAACCATGCGGTTATCCCAAGCACAATCACCCATCATAAGTAAGTAACGTGGCGATTTTGAACCATTTGTTTGAGCACGGTCGTAGAATTGTTTCATGAACCAGCGGAAAGCGGTTGCATCGGGTGTTCCGCTAGAATATTCGTTGTATACTTGATCGGCACGCACCACATGCACTACCATGTTGTCTTTATCACGATGTGCTTGAGCTAACCGTTCGGCCTGTGCCTGAAAGGTTCCTGAGGCGGGAATTACGATTACGAAATCGGGTTGTTCAAGTGCATGAAGGTTTTGATTCTCGATGCTACCAACGATAGTCGGACTGGCAAAGGTGCCATTCACGTCTACTGCGACGTATTCTTTTACCGTTGTGTTATCTCCAACAAAATTATAAGTCGATCCGCTTAATGTGCCTTTCATTTGTTGGTATGCTCCCATAGTCGTTACATCCCATACTATGGTAGAAGAGCTTGAACCGGCTATTTGATAATTTACAATTTTCCCTTTAGTCGTGAGGTCTCGGAATAGCGTATAGTTACCATATTGCTTTAAGTTGCGGCGGAAGTTCAGCGCAATATAGTTTAAGCGTCCCGGTACTCCTGAACTCCGAGTATGGGTTATTTTAATGGTAGTGTTTTCAGTTTGTCCGCTTGGCCAATTTAAGGTGTCTCCACCATCAGTAGCTTTTGTATATTCATCGTTTGTTCCACCTATCATAAAGCTACCGATTGATAGACTATTTGCTGTTACGGAAACCGTTGTAGTCGAAGTAGAGAGTGCTGCAAATCTCACTATGCAGTATCCCGGATCAGTGGTAATGCCCGGCAAGGAAAAAGAATAGCTTTTTGTATTCGTAGTGGCGTAGTTGTAACTTTCGTAAAGTTCGCGACCGCTAGAAGCCCAGTTGTATTCATTCTTCTCATATAATGCATAGTCGTTGAATGTATTCAACGTTGTGCCGGCTGTTTTGGTTACCTCTGTGCTAGGAAATGTGGTATTCTCGGTTCCTTCGGTAAGAAAGTAATATCCTGCATTAGCATAGAAGTTTTCGGTACGTGTAAAATAAGTATTTTTAGAGTTTGCTTCCCAGCTAACCGGACCTTGCCCATAAAAGAGCACATAACCATCTTCCTTCCAAAGTTGAACTTCCGATAAGTCGTCCGTATGGTTCTTTAAAGCTTCGTTCAATAATGCTCCGCCATAACCGTAGAGTCGTACTTTAGCAGGATCGCTGAATCCCATACTCTTTAACTGAGTATTTGTCAGTTTAAAAACTCCTGTTTTAGGTATACTAATCTTAACCCATTTTCCGGTAGAGAGTACCGACGTAGCTGTAAAATCGCTTGTGGCTGCAGCTTTTGTAGTAAGTATGGTGCGGCGCACTGAAGTCGTTATTGCTCCAATGGAAAGGCTGATTTGGAAAGAGTTAAGACGCATCAACTTACCATTGCGATAGATAAAAGGGACAAGGCTTGCCCATATTGATCCATTGTGGTTGGCTACTCCTAGAGTTGTTTCAGGAGTGGGGTCTTCGGGCAAGGATTTAGCCCATTGCTCCAATCCCTTTGGAATGTCGAGAGCTTGATATTCGGGGTAGTCGATGCTCACCGAATAAGTTTGACTGGCATAATTGCTGCCCAGTTCAAATTGTTTGGTATAAATAGGCGAGAGGCTTCCTGTGGGAAAAGAAGCTTCCGGAAAAGTGAGCCCGAGCTTGGTGGTGTCGGCTTGCCAAGAGAGCGTGACAAATTCACTCTCCGCTTTTGTATCGTTTGTAGCTGAAAGCTTGACAGTTGGAAGTCCAAGAAGGACAAAGAATAGTAAAAGTAAAATCCATCGACAATGTTTCATGCGTTTTTTATTATATAAAATAAGCTATCGAACGTAGAAATCAAGCACCTTTTCTTGTCCAAGATATGCTTCAATGTGGTTGTCGATCGCTAATTTTATTCCTTCGCAAGGAGCTCCCATGTAGATCAAATCACCCATTTTCAGCATTGAGGTGTTGCTTAGTTGCGCGATAGTGGCTTCTACAGACTGCTTCATCATGGACGTGTCGCCTTGCTGCAGGGTTTCCCCGTTGAGGTCAAGCCGGAACTTTAGTCCATTTTTTGGTAATCCTTCGCCCACTAATTGTTTAAACTCGCCGATCACGGCACTACCATCGAACCCTACTGCTACATCCCATGGTAAGCCGGAATGTTGTAATTCCTTTAGCAAGTCGTTTGCTACGATGCTTACTCCGGCGGTTACTTCAGTATAGTAGCGCATTGCAAATTTCTCAGAAATGCATTTGCCTAGTCGCCCAATCTTCACTACGAGTTGCACTGTAGCACAAAAGTCTTCCGCAAAGGCGGGAAGAAAAAACGGCTTATGGTTCATCAAGAGTGCCGAGTCGGGCTTCATGTAGAAGCTGGGTCCTATTTTAGCTAACGAAGGAATGGGGGGATTATTGTGAGGTATGTAGTTCTCTATGAGTACATAAGTCTTCATATTAGCTTTTTTTAGTGAAAAGGATGTTTATAGTCTGTTAAACATTACTGCAAGGTGAGCATAGAGTGAAGTATTCTGCACTACAATTCCTTCATCTACACGAATACGCACGGGAGTAAAATTCCAAATCGCGCGAATGCCATAGGCCACAATTTGATCGGTAAGCGCTTGCGACGATTCAATAGGTACTGTAAGTATTGCGATATCTACGTTTTTGTGTTGCTCAATAAGTGTAGGGAATTGATCGATATGGTAAATTGGGATACCGTTTAGCTCGCATCCTATTAACTTTGGATTTACATCGAAGGCTCCTACTATTTCCAATCCGAATTGGGTTAAACCGCCATCGTGTAAGAGTGCTCCGCCTAAGTTACCCACACCGAAGAGAAAGGCTTTGTGCATTTGACGGAAGCCCAGAAACGATTCTAGCACATCAATGAAGGGTTCTATTTCGTATCCAACTCGAGTACGACCGCTAACTTTAATAAAGGAGAGGTCTTTGGCTATTTGTGAAGCATCTATGCCGGTTTCTTTGGCTATTTGTGTCGACGATATATAGGCGGCACCTCGGCTACGCACTAATTTGGCGCATGAAAGATACCAGGGCAATCTTCTAAGTGAAGGCTCCGGTATACGCGTCAGATTTGTTAGTTCAGTTTCAGTCATAGGGTTTTTGCTTTTATCATGGCTTAGCAGCTACAAATATACAACTTTTTTTGCGATGTGTGTTTTTTTTCTTTCATTTTTTGTATCTTTGTCGCCCTATAAGGTGACATAATATGAAGAATGATTGGAAAGATCGATTGAATGTGGTGTATTCTACAAATCCCGATTTCTCTTATGAGTCGGATAGTGACGAAGCTGTTGCCGAGACCTTGCCTCTAAATCGGCAAGCTCTTCGCGTGGGTATAGAGCGCAAAAATCGCGGTGGAAAGGTAGTGACTTTGGTTACCGGCTTTGTCGGTTCTGATGAAGCGTTGAAAGAATTGGGCAAATTTCTCAAAACAAAGTGTGGAGTAGGTGGCTCTGCTAAAGATGGCGAAATTGTAATTCAAGGTGATTTGAAAGCAAAGGTGATCGATTTGTTGCTGAAGGCCGGGTATACACATACTAAGTAATTGAGGAACTCTTGCTATTCTATTGTAATTTAGCCCTACGGCAAAACTGTTTTTGCTGTAGGGCTAAATTAGTTTTGCCGTAGGGCTATCCTGCAAAAGAAAACAGTCTTTTATCTGACAGAAGCTTATCTTATGGAGCGAATGAAGCTTTCTGGTAGAAAATACTACGGCCGCTCTTTAAAAAAAGAACGGCCGTAGCTTTTTATTATTTCGTATTCTCTTTCGAGAAACGAATTTACTCTTGGTTCAAAGTATAACGTTTGAAGTCGACTACAGTAAGATCTTTGTTTACGCTTTTCAAATATTGTCCAATCGTAATCTTAGGATCTTTTACAAACTCTTGATCAAGCAAACATACCTCTTTATAGAACTTATTGATGCGTCCTTCAGCGATGCGTTCAATAAGATTCTCAGGTTTGCCTTCTTGGCGAGCTTTGTCGGCTGCAATTTGCTTTTCATTGGCAAGCAACTCAGCGGGTACACCCTCTGGAGTAACTGCTACGGGAGCCATTGCTGCAACTTGCATTGCAATTTCATGTGCTACCTCTGCAGGAACGTCAGGTAAGTTGAATGCAACTGCTGTAGCCAAACGGTTACCCGGATGGATGTAAAAAGAAGCACTTGGGCCTTCTACGATACCGTATCCGTCCAATTCCA
>JAGPIY010000018.1 GCA_018054715.1 Bacteroidaceae bacterium | reverse complement strand
TATTAAGCCTCATCTAAATTGGAGCAAGCCCATTCCATGGAAACGAGCTACTGAAGATGAGCAAGCTGCTATTAATAGCATTTATTATAAACATCCCATTTCAGGGGCAACTATGCTTGATGCCGACCAACTAAATTATCGATACGAAATATTCGACTATATCACTTCTGCACAACGGAAATATCGTCTGAACCCCAACAAAAGAGTTCTAAACACAGATTTAACCGTTAACCCTGACGAGGTAGTCATGATTTCAAAAGACACAGCATATCTTGATGAAGAAGGACATATTATTCGAAGTACGGTGAATCGTCAACTATCTTCACTTTTCGATTTCTTAAATACCTATATCGTAAATGTATACCCTGATACCACTTGCTGGGTCAATGATTTTCAAAATGCATTCAACGAGCCTTATATGCGACTCTATTTCTCTCATCCTAGTTACAATGAGTATCCAGTAGTAGGAGTCTCTTGGGAGCAAGCAAATGCTTTCTGCGCATGGCGTACAAATTATCTGCTTAACGGATTAGGGGGACAAGCACAATATATACAACGCTATCGACTGCCCACTGAGGCCGAATGGGAATTTGCTGCACGTGGAAAAGAAGACAATCTTTATCCTTGGAAAGAAGGTGACACAAAGAATGATAAGGGTTGCTACTATGCGAACTATAAGGTCGACAAAGGCGATTATACCGAAGACGGAAATTTGATTTCCACAAAAGTAGCTTCCTATGCTCCTAATTCAAACGGATTATATGACATGGCCGGCAATGTGGCAGAATGGACTTCTACATCATATACCGCACAGGGCATAAAGGGCATGAGCGATTTAAATCCGGAGTTCTCTTACAATGCCGCAAAAGAAGATCCTTATAAAATGAAACGTAAAGTGGTACGAGGAGGCTCTTGGAAAGACGGTGCTCGCTTCATCCGCAGCGATATGCGTGGATGGGAATATCAAAATGAGCAACGCTCGTTTATCGGCTTCCGCTGCGTCAGAACACAAATTGGTTATAATCGTAAGGGTAAATAACACGACTGAATTTTAAAGTTATGAGTAATAAAAAAAGAGGCTGCATTGGCAAAGTACAAAATTTCCTTATTACCTATGAAGGAAAAACGGTATTGAACTTCCTTTATAGTTGGGGGGCAGCAATTGTTATTTTAGGTGCACTTTTCAAATTAACTCACCTTCCGGGAGCCAATCTCATGCTATATATTGGCATGGGCACAGAAGTTTTTGTTTTCTTCATCTCGGCATTCGATAAACCTGCAAAAACCTATCGGTGGGAAAGTGTTTTTCCTGGTTTGGAAATCACGGGTAAAGAAGCTAAAATAAAGAATGAATCACTCTCTTTACAAGAAGATGAATCTGAAAGAATGAATGATAGCGCAGAAAATATCATTGCATCTGCTGAAAACAATCCTATTTATTCTACCCAAGACTCCCCCAACATTGGTGGAGGAGCTTCTGTAGTTTACCTAGGAGGTGGCACAAATGCAGGAGAAGGTTATCAAGCTTCTGAAAATGCAGAGATGCCGAAAGAGACATCTCCATTGGAAAGCACACAAACTTCAACTGAATTAAACGGAGGAACTAATTTAGGAGGTGGAACCGCAATCATTGGCGGATTCATGGGCAATCCAGTTCCAACAATTCCGGTTGAAGATTTGGAAGAAGGCACTAGAAATTATCTTGAGAAGTTAAAGGAGATGACCGAAACAATTGGCCGACTCAATGAACAGCTTGCTTCCTTTACTTACGATCCCGACCAAATGGAGGGAGTGAATCGTCATATATCCGGACTAAACGCAATCTTCGAATTACAGCTACGTAGTGCTAGTCGACAAGTTGAAAGCGTAGACAAGGTACACGAACAAACAGAAAAGATGGCTGCACAAATTGAAGAGCTCAATAAAGTATACGCACGTATGCTGCAAGCGATGACTGCCAACATGATTAATCAACAACCTTTAAACTCTTAAATAAGATATGGCCTCAAACGGATCCGAATCTCCACGCCAAAAGATGATAAACTTAATGTATATCGTCCTTCTGGCTATGTTGGCTTTGAACGTATCTTCGGATGTACTTAAAGGCTTCAGCTTGGTGGAAGAGGGATTGCTGCGCTCTACAGAAAACTCGCAAAAGCAAAATAATGCTACATATGCCTCAATGGAGGATTATATGAAGAAGAACCCAGAAAAAGTACGTGAATGGTTCGAAAAGGCTCACTCTGTACGCATGCAATCGGATTCTCTTTATAATTTCATTGAAGAACTAAAAGTACGTATTGTGCAAAAGGTAGATGGTGAGAAAGCAGATGTACACAATATTCAGAATAAGGAAGATCTTGAAGCAGCCTCTTTCGTAATGCTAACTCCGGGATCTGGTCAAGGAAAAAGATTAACTCAATCGATTGATCATTATCGCAATAACATTATTTCGATGGTAGCCGATAGTGTACAAAGAGACATCATTAAACGTAACCTAAGTACTACTATCGGGAAAAAGAAAAACGTTCTGAATAAGAACTGGGCTGAGTACCTTTTCGAAAGCACGCCTGTTGCGGCAGCAATTACTCTACTTACCAAACTTCAGAACGATGTACGTTATGCTGAAGGTGAAGTGCTTCATACACTTGCTTCGAATATTGACGTCAACGACTTCCGCGTAAACAAATTAGACGCCTTTGTTATTCCTTCTTCACAAACAATAGTAAGAGGTGGACGATTCAGTGCTAGAATTGTTATGGCAGCAATTGATACTACTATGCGCCCTGCTATTTTTATCGGTGGAAGACGCTACCCTGATGCACGAAGAGGACTTTACGAAGTAAATTGCGATCGTACCGGTGAATTTTCTGTTGCCGGTTGGTTGGAGATGAACAATGGTGCAGGAAATACATACCGTCGTAACTTCCAACAAAAATATCGTGTCATCGATCCGGCCGCCACTGTTTCTGCTACGCTGATGAATGTGCTATACGCTGGATATGAAAACCCAATTAGTGTATCTGTACCGGGTGTTCCCTCAGAGAAAGTACAACTTAGTGTAAACAACGGCACTCTTTCTAGGGTGGTAGGCGGATATATCTGCAGACCTTCTAAATTAGGTGAAGCGGAATTTACAGTAAGTGCAGAACTCGATGGGAGAATGCAAACTATGGCTACTTATAAATACAGAGTAAGACAGTTGCCAGATCCTCAACCTTTCATTGAATATTCAGATGGTGGAACTACTAAACGCTACCGTGGTGGAAGAGGCTTCTCAAAACAAATTCTAATGAATAGTGACGGCATTGTAGCTGCTATTGATGATGGATTGCTGAATGTAAACTTCCGTGTATTGAGCTTTGAAACAGTCTTTTTCGACCAAATGGGTAACGCAGTACCCGAAATTTCACAAGGTGGCAACTTCTCTGCGCGACAAAAATCGGTGTTCCGTCAACTCTCTCGCGGTAAACGTTTCTATATTTCACGCGTAAAGGCTATTGGCCCAGATGGAGTAGAACGCTTATTACCAACTACACTTGAGGTGATTGTAAATTAATCCTAGAAATTAAAGTTCATAGCTTATGAAACGAATATATAGTATCCTAACCCTTTTGTTACTCTGCGCTTTTGTACTTAATGCACAAACGGCACAGAAGATTGTGCCGAAAGCGAAAGCTAAGAAAGAAGCCACAAAAGAAGAGAATCGGAATACCGCACTCTCGATACGCGCACAAACACAGTACACGGCACAAATGGAGGTGCCTGCTGACCTCATTTGGAAACGTGAAGTATACCGCACTCTCGACCTTACTACGGAAGAGAATGCGGGGCTAACTTATCCGCAAACACCTACTGATACGGAGATGAATCTCTTCACTCTAATTTTTAGACTGTTGGCCGATCGGAAACTAATGGCTTATGAATATACCTTAGACGGGAGTGACCAATTAACAGCTTCCCGCCGGGCTGACTTTAAAGATATTCTAGATAAATATCATATCTATTATCGTCGTAAACGAATTGCAGCTACAAACGACACTGTCTTCGTCATTGAAAATGCCGATATCCCTTCTAATGAAGTTCTAAGTTACTACATTAAAGAGGTGTATTATTACGATCAGAAGTCGTCTACCTTTAGCACAAGTGTAACTGCACTTTGTCCGGTACTGCATCGCTCGGGAGAATTCGATTTAAATGCAGTAAAATATCCTATGTTTTGGATCAAAGTCAGCGACTTAAGTCCATATATGAATAAACTGTCCATTCCAACAAGCCCTTACAATAATGCAGCTACGGTGAATTTGGACGATTTCTTTTCTATGCGGATGTATAAAGGTGAAATCTACAAAACCACCTCACCCAATGGAAAAGCATTAGCACAATATTGTGTTACCGATAGTGCTATGAAGAAAGAAAGAACTACGATTGAAGGACAGCTTTCTTCTATTGAAGACAATTTATGGAAGAGTCAAATGCTGAAAGCTGAAAAGATTGACTCAACGACTTTAGTCAATACAAAAACGGAGAAATTGGATACCAAAGTAAAAGCCATAGTAAAAGAAGAAAAAGAGGTAAAAGAACAGAACCGTCGCAAGAGCAAATCGAGCAGTACTAGTAGTAGTAGTACAAAAAAGTCAAGTTCGAGCAGTGCTCCTAAAGCTTCTGTCCGCCGACTAAGACGCTAACTACTAATCTCACTTACGTTCCCACCCAATTCGCAAATTCAAAAAAGAGGCATCATATGACACAACCACTCGTTATTTATAATACATTAAATCGCAAAAAAGAAACATTTGTCCCACTCACTCCAGACCATGTAGGCATGTATGTATGTGGCCCCACTGTATATGGTGATCCCCACCTCGGTCACGCACGCCCTGCTATCACTTTCGATCTTCTCTTTCGCTATTTGCAACACATTGGCTACAAAGTCCGTTATGTTCGTAACATCACCGATGTTGGCCACTTGGAACACGATGCCGATGAGGGAGAAGACAAAATCGCAAAGAAAGCTCGTTTGGAACAATTGGAACCCATGGAGATTGTGCAACATTATACCTTACGCTATCACGAAGCAATGGCAAGTTTGAATGTGCTTCCCCCAAGTATTGAACCTCATGCTTCCGGACATATCATCGAACAGGAAATTTTTGTAAAGAAAATCATTGACGCCGGCTTTGCCTATATTAGCGAAGGTTCCGTATATTTCGACGTAGCAGCTTATAATAAAAAGCACAATTACGGTTGCTTGTCGGGACGTAATGTAGATGAACTATTAAGTACCACTCGCGAACTTGATGGCCAGAGTGAGAAACACCATCCGGCCGACTTTGCTTTATGGAAAAAAGCTTCTCCCGAGCACATCATGCACTGGCCTAGTGAATGGAGCGAAGGCTTCCCCGGCTGGCATATGGAGTGTTCAGCAATGGGTACAAAATATCTTGGTGAACAGTTCGACATTCACGGAGGAGGCATGGATCTACTCTTCCCTCATCACGAATGTGAAATAGCACAATCGGTAGCTGCCTTGGGGCATCCTTCTGTAAAATACTGGATGCACAACAACATGATTACGATCAATGGCACTAAGATGGGCAAGAGTTTGGGAAATTTCATAACCCTTAACGACTTCTTCAGCGGAGCACATACTTCCTTAACACAAGCTTATTCTCCGATGACCATCCGTTTCTTTATTCTGCAAGCACATTATCGTAGCACAGTAGACTTCAGCAACGAGGCTTTACAAGCTAGCGAAAAAGGGCTCAGCCGTTTGATGGAAGCTTATGCACACTTACAGAAAATAGAACCTAGTACTACTGGAACGATAGAAGTAAATAACTTACGTCAGAAATGTTACGATGCGATGAACGATGACCTGAATACCCCAATCGTCATCTCACATCTTTTCGATGCCACACGTAGCATCAACTCCATTGTAGCAGGTACTGAAAGCATCACAAGTGAGCAACTTGAAGAGTTGAAGACCGTATTCCATCTTTTCCTTTTCGACCTTCTTGGTTTGAAGGAAGTAACAGTAGCTTCAGAAGGAAATAAAGCAGAGGCTTATTCAAAAGCCATTGATTTACTTCTATCTATTCGCCAACAAGCCAAAACAAATAAAGACTGGGCTACTTCCGACCAGATTCGTAACGAATTAGCTTCATTTGGATTTATTGTAAAAGACACCAAAGACGGCTTTGAGTGGAAACTAGATTAAGCGATTATCGCAATGACATTTAAAGAATTCTTCAAAGCAGATCGATTTGCAGCCAATGCAGGTGTCGAACTTCTTGAAATAGAACCCGGGCACGCTATCGCACGCCTTGTTATCACCTCCGACCACCTCAATGCAGGTGGTCGTACCCAAGGTGGAGTTTATTTCACTTTGGGCGATTTTGCTATGGCAGCTGCAGGCAATGCACATGGCACTCTAGCGTTTTCAGTCAACGATACAATTAGTAATTTCAGTGGTTCTGGGATAGGAGATACGCTTCTTGCAGAAGCTAAAGAATTATCTTTCCATTCACGTTTGGCAAGTTATCAAGTAGATATTACAAATCAAGAAGGAGAACTTCTTGCCCAAATGACAGGTACGCTTTATCGCAAAGATAGCCCGCTCCCCTACACGCTTTAATCTTGGTCCTTCTTATTGGGAAGATTTAATTGGATGCCCCGTTCAAAAAGTGAAATCAGTCCTCTTCTATAAAGATCACCGACTGCTTTCTTAAAGATTTTTTTACTCACACCAAACGTGTTGTAAATATCCTCTGCATTCGATTTATCATTAAAACGAGTAAATCCACCCTTGTCACGGAGATGTTGAAGCAAAACTTCAGCAAAGTCGCCCACTGCAGCAAATGCTTTTTGCTGTAAAATCAAATCAATCTTTCCATCCGGACGAACCAACTTAATGTACGCTTTTAGCGTCATTCCACTGCGGAGAGGAGTAAATACCTCGTTGTCATAAATGAGTCCGGAATATTTATTATCGACAATTGCCTTAAAGCCTAAATCGGTTTTCTGCCAAATTATAATTTCCACTTCATCCCTCTCGTGATAAGGAGGATATTCTTCCGATAGATACTTCTCTATTTTAGCAGTACCCACAATACGATAGCTTTCCTCATCAAGATGACAATAAATTAAATAACTTTTCCCTTGCATCATATGCATCTTCTGCTCACGGAAAGGCACAAAGAGGTCTTTCATCAACCCCCAGTTCAAGAAAGCGCCGAATTGGTTAACCCATGCAACTTCAAGCCAAGCAAACTGTCCTACTTGTACCAATGGTTCAAGAGTCGTTGCAATCAACCGTTCTTCATTATCCAAATAGAGAAATACACGTAACTCATCACCCACCTGAGTTCCCTCAGGTACATATCGACTAGGCAACAGAATTTCTCCTGCTTCATCTCCATCTAAGTAAAGTCCAAAGTCCACTTCCTTCACCACGCAAAGGTTATTGTATTTTCCTAATTCGATTTTTCCCATAACGCTAAAAATATAGGCTACAAAGATACGAAAAAGGTTGCATATATCAAGATATTTTTGTTACTTTGTCGGATCATAAAACAAATTACAACCCATTTAATCCTGATAAAAGATGACAGATCTAGAAAAACCTTATGTCTTAGGAATGGATATCGGAGGCACGAACTCTATCTTCGGAGTAGTTGATGCGCACGGCACCGTATTAAGTAAAGATGCTGTGAAAACAAAAGACTATCCCAAAATAGAAGATTACATAGAAGCAATTGCTACTCGTATCACTCCACTTATCGAAGCCGCAGGAGGCATTCAAAAATTTCGTGGTTTCGGTATAGGAGCCCCCAACGGGAATTTTTATCACGGCACCATAGAATATGCACCTAACCTACCTTGGAAAGGAGTTATCATTCCACTGGCCAAGTTCTTTGCCGATCGGCTCGGTATTCCGGTTGCACTAACCAACGATGCTAATGCCGCTGCTATTGGAGAGATGACCTATGGCGCAGCAAAGGGTATGAAGGATTTTATCATGATCACACTAGGTACCGGCGTAGGTAGCGGCATCGTTATCAACGGGCAACTTGTATATGGGCACAATGGCTTTGCTGGAGAACTTGGGCACATCACAGCAGAGCGCAACGGTCGTCTCTGTGGATGCGGTAAACACGGATGCTTGGAAACTTATTGTTCAGCAACAGGAGTAGCACGCACTGCTTGCGAGATACTTCACAATACCACCACAGAGAGTTTGCTTCGTAAACTAAAGCCGGAAGAGATTTCCTCAAAAGAGGTTTTCGATGCAGCCATGCAAGGAGATGTAGTAGCCTTGCAGATTTTTGAAGAAACCGGAACAATTCTAGGTCGTGCATTGGCAGATTTTATCGCATTTTCATGCCCTGAAGCCATCATTCTCTTCGGTGGATTAACTAAAGCAGGCGACTTGTTAATGCGCCCTATTGAAAAAGCGATGGAAGAAAATGTGTTGCCTATATTTAAAGGAAAGACTAAGTTACTCACTTCCGCCATGCCCGATGCCGATGCGGCAGTGCTTGGGGCTTCAGCACTAGCATGGGAACTCTAAAAAAGAATACTGTACTTTTAGGCATGAGTGGCGGCACAGATAGCTCTGTAGCCGCCATGCTTTTACAAGAAGCCGGATACAAGGTCACAGGAGTCACGTTTCGATTTTGGGACAGCCCTGAATTTGCAGAAACGTTGATTGCATCTCCTGAAGCTTTACCTTCTTATATTCAAGAAGCAAAAGAGCTGGCAAAATCGCTAAACATTGAGCACTTTGTATACGATGCCCGAACTACCTTCCGTACGCAGATTGTCGATTACTTTATCTCTGAATATATGGCCGGACGTACTCCTGTACCCTGTGCACTTTGTAACAATTTGCTTAAATGGCCGCTACTGGCACAACTAGCCGACGAAAGAGGAATTGAGCACATCGCTACCGGACATTATGTACGTTTAACCGAATCGCCTTCGCACAGATTGTTCGTTCGACAAGGATTCGATCCTGATAAAGATCAATCATTCTTCCTCTGGGGACTTTCCGAAGCTTTACTACGCCGCATTATCTTCCCGCTCGGAGAACGTACTAAGACAGATGTTCGTGCGATTGCTGCCGCACAAGGATATCAACGAGTAGCCACTAAACGAGATAGCTTAGGGGTTTGTTTCTGCCCAATGGATTATCGCTCATTCCTACGTCGCGAATTAGGAACAAATGCCTTCTATAAAGGCTCTTTTGTTGATAGTAAAGGAAATCTTTTAGGCCAACATGAGGGTTACCCCTTCTACACCATCGGACAACGACGTGGTCTCGGCATTTGGCTGAATCGTCAACTCTTCGTTACAGATATTCGCCCACAAGAAAATGAAATCGTATTAGGCGCAATTGACGATACAGCTCGAATGGAATTTGACATTTGCGACTGGCGTTCACCCGATCCTGCTGAATTACTTAGCAATCCGCCGGAACTTGTCGTAAAGATTCGCTATAAGAAACAGCTCAATCACTGCCGAGTTAGCCAATACACCACCTCACAAGGTTCCCATCTGCACATCACACTTCAAGAGCCTCTTACAGCTATAGCACCCGGTCAAGCTGCCGCATTCTATCTCGGCGATCGCCTTCTGGGAGGTGGCATCATCTCAGGGAAAAACGTTTAAGCTCCTTTACTCTGAAAAGCAAGGGCATACAAACGTACCTGCTTTACCATGGCAAGTAGACCATTGCTACGAGTAGGAGATAAATGCTCCTTAAGACCTATTTTCTCAATGAAATAGAGTTCAGTTTCCAAAATTTCTTTCGGAGTATGTCCCGAAACGATTCGCAACAATAAAGCAATGATGCCTTTTACAATTAAGGCATCACTTTCTGCTTGAAAGATAATCTTGCCTTCCTCGTTAAGATCTGCCTGAAGCCACACCCTACTTTGGCAACCATCTATCAAATTCTGATCCGTTTTATATTTAGCGTTCAATTCGCCTTGCTCATTACCTAAGTCAATGAGTAATTGATACCGATCCATCCAATCATCGAAATCATTGAATTCCTCAATAATCTCATCTTGTTTTTCGTTTATTGTCATTTCTTTTCGTTATAAATTACAGTAGTCACAGTTTGTCCCACCGCTTTCAATGTAGCTTTATCAATACAACTCATATCATCCTGCAGCGTATGCCAGAAATAGCCAAAGCCATTATTAAGTTTATCCATCGGAATAATGTCGATACTAGGAATACCCGCTATTCGGTTTACATACAAATGATCATCCGTAATCGATCCCCCTTCCTGCATTGGAAAATAGGAACTGAAGCCAAGTGCTGAAGCGGTACTCCAAACTTTATCAATAGTGGATTGCGAATACTCTTTCGAGAATCGCTCTTGATAGAACGTTGCATTACGTCCTCCTACCATGTCGAGTAAAATGCCATAGCGTGCATTGTAGCCTTCCACATGTGGAGTAGAAGCCCAGTATTGAGTACCAAGACACCACGAATCTTCAGAATCTTGTCCCGCCCACTGCGGAGTACCATAATCTTCACAATCGAAAAAGATCAAATCGATTCCTACCTGCGGTTGTTGTTTTTGAATCAGTCGAGCCATTTCAAGTAACATGGCTACGCCACTCGCTCCATCGTTTGCACCAAGTATAGGAGTATGATGCTTCGATTCATCGGGATCATTGTCCGCCCAAGGGCGTGTATCCCAGTGAGCAAAAAGGAGCAAACGCGTTTTATTTTGCGGTTGAAAAGAACCAATTATATTCGTTGCACGCAAAGCAGTACCATCATAAGCCGTAACCACTGCTTTTTGTTCAATCACCGTTGCCCCATGTCTGCGTAATTCATCGGCCAGAAAAGCAGCACACGATTCATGAGCCGAAGTATTCGGAACGCGCGGCCCGAAAGCCACCTGCTGAGCAATATATTGATACGCACTATCAGCATTAAAAACCGGTACATTTATACTACTATCAACAACAGAAGTCGCTTTGTTTTGATCTTCTTTCGAAGCAGATGCACTACAGCCTGCTAATAGAGAAGCAGTAAAGAAAAAAGCGGAAAGTATTATTTGAGTTTTCATTATCAACTTATTAAAGAGTAGACGATTCTAAATAAGATTCATTTTTATTCACAGCAAGCACCACCTCAGAGCCTAACAGAAGAGGCGCATTTTGGGAAGTATGGCCTACAGGAAAATTAAAGCAAACCGGATAGCCATAAGGTTTTACAAAATCATGAATCACCTGATAAATGCTGCGGCCAATACTTTTATCTACTAAATCACCAATTGGCAAATCATCGTTATCGGTAAACTGTCCAACGACAAGCCCTTTCAATCGGGAAAGGATACCGGCCAACTGTAAGTTATACATCATCCGTTCCACATGGTAAGGACGCTCGCCTACGTCTTCTAGAACCAGAATCGTATTCTCAGCTTCAACAGGAAGATCGAATGGAGTTCCTCGCAATCCATAGAAAACACTAAGATTGCCTCCTCGTAATATACCTTTTGCAGTACCCAATAAATTTAATTTATGAGACTGAACTTTATAAGTAGGAGAAACACCGGTAAAAAGGAGTTCCTTTAACGCCAACGTTTGGGGATCGTCTGCCGGTTCCATGGCCAAATGTCGACCCATGATTCCGTGTACACTTACAAAGCCCTCCCGTTGATAGAGATTATGCAAGGCTGTAATATCACTAAAGCCTATTAACCATTTAGGAGAAAAACGGAAACAGTCGAAGCATATCAAGTCCAAAAGATGTATAGCTCCATAACCTCCGCGGCTACAGAAAAGAGCACGAACAGAGTCATCATCCATTGCCGACTGGAAGTCTTTCAAACGATGAGCCATCGTTCCGGCAAAGTTCCCATCGGCATCTAAAGCATGAGTCGCGACTTTTACTTTTAATCCCCACGACTCAAGACGCTCTTTTTGACCCTTCACTAGTTCTTTGTCTATTTTACTTGAGGGGGAGACAATGGTTACACGATCACCTTCTTTAAGAGGAGCCGGAGATTGCAGAGGAAAGATCATGCTTTTTTCGATTTATCTTTCTTTGGGAACCAACCCTTTCGCACCCGTTCTTCCTGCTCGAAGATTTCTTTAATCGTCCAAAAACTAGAAAAAGAAAAAACTCCCAACAGGGCCGATAGACAAACATCATCCACCCACAAGGCAGCGGCAGTGCCAACGAGACCTAGTACAAGAAACCACCACCAGCATTTTGTTCCAAAGTGATATTCACACTTTACCACAACGGGATGAAAAAAGCCGATAATTAAAAAGGTGCAAATGCCGATAAACAAACCGGCTAAGCTCCACTGCTGCAACCATTCTGTCATAAGAAACAATTAAAAGTTAGTGATTTTTAATCCTCAATAATTGGTTTAGTCTCGATATGAGATACTGAACGACTAATCGGTAGTACCTTTTTTATACTCTGTTCAAGCGAGATAAGAGTTTCAGTGGCAACTACTCCATTAACACTTTGCATCTTGGCATTCAACAATTCCATTAAATGTTCATTGTCGCGTGCAAAGAGTTTGATAAGCATAGTGTAAGGCCCGGTAGTAAAATGGCATTCGATAATCTCGGGGATTTTCAAAAACTCCTCTACTACACTTTTGTATTGAGAACCTTTTTCAAGCTTTATGCCTACATAAGTACAAGTATGAAAACCCAAACTCTTTGGATTCACATTGTAACCGGAACCAATAATCACTCCCAAATCAACGAGTCGCTGCACACGTTGATGAATCGCAGCACGCGAAACACCACATTCGGCAGCTACATCCTTAAAAGGAATACGCGCGTTTTGCGAGATTATTTCAAGTATTTTACGATCCAATTCGTCTATTTTCTCCATGACGTTTAAGCTGTTTATTATTTATAATATCAAAAAGTAAGCAAATATACAACTTTTTTTCTATCTTGTAAAGCATTCCACAAAAAAAGTCTGGTTTTTAATATAAAAAAGAGCAATCCAATACAGGATCGCTCTTTTTTATTACTATTTGATTTTGAAAGCACTTTGAAAGTGCAAAATCATTTATTGCATTTGTACTTGCTGTGGTTGTTGCTGTTGCATCATCTGGTCAGCAGGGGTTACATTAGAAGGACCATTTTCAATACCCAATAACTCAACCTCGAAAATCAAAGTAGAGAAAGGACGAATAATGCCAGCCTCACGTGCACCATAAGCCAATTGTTGAGGAACGAACAATTGCCATTTTGAGCCAACAGGCATCATGCAAAGAGCTTCAGTCCAACCCTTAATAACTTGATTAGCAGCAAAAGTGATAGGAGCCTTTGCAGGAGTTTGATCGAATACTTTTCCGTCGATCAGAGTTCCTTTATAAGAAACCTTACAACGTGAAGTAGGAGATGGCTTTTCACCTGTTCCTTCTTTAATGATTCTATATTGCAATCCACTTGGAGTTACTTTGATGCCGGGCTTCTTTGCATTAGCAGCAAGGAACTTTTCTCCAGCTTCACGGTTTGCACCATATGTTTTTTCCATCATGCTTGCTTTGATACGCTCCATGTTAGCACGTACATACAAACCTGCACTTTGAGTACTCATTTTACAATCTTTACCCGTAGTAGCAGCGATGAAACCGGCCATGAACTTATCTACGCTGATTGTTTTAGTTGAGTCTGTACCAAATAGTTCTTGGTTAATACCTTTTACCATTTGATTTTTAAGCTGTTGACCGATAGTCACACCAATTTGGCGAGCTTCATCCTCTTTGCTAAGATCTTTCATACCTTCTTTCAGACCTTTGATAAACTGGTCCAAATTAGTAGTATCAACCTTCATGCTTACAAGATACTCTTTCAAGCCTTGCGACTGAGCTACACCAAAAGCATAAGAAAGCGAGTCTAGCTGTTCGCTTTTTGCTTCTTCATGATTGCCTGAGCAAGAGCCCATTAGCACAACGAATGCTGCAGCAACCAAAAAACTAAGTTTTTTCATTTATTTATTTGTTTTATTGATTAATTTCCGGCTATTATAATACCTCAATGAGCTCTACTTCGAAAACCAAAGCACTATGAGGAGGGATAACTTGACCTGCACCTTGCGCTCCGTAAGCGAGTTCACTAGGAATAAACAATTTCCATTTTGAACCTTCCGGCATCAACTGCAAAGCTTCTACCCAACCTTGAATCACCTGATTTACGCCAAACGTAGCGGGTTCTCCGCGCTGTACACTGCTATCAAAAACAGTACCATCGATTAACGAACCCTCATAGTGACACTTTACTTTATCGGTTGCTTTTGCTTTTTTGCCGTTACCTTCTACAAGCACTTCATATTGCAAACCGCTAGGTAGCACATGCACGCCTTCTTTGGTAGCATTCTCAGCTAAGAACTTCTGCCCTACCTCTATTGAAGCAGCGCCTTGCTCTTTTTCTTTTTCCTCAAAAAAGTTATTCACCAATTCGCGAGCCTCTTCGTGAGATATCGCTGGTTGCTCGCCATTCAACACGGCCTTTACTGCGGCTGCAAAGTCATCTACATTAATATCTTTCGCGCCCATTGAAGAAAGGTTTTGGCCGATGCCTAAACCGATTGCATAACTAAATTTGTCCATTCTTTTCTTTTTCTATAATCGTTTAGCGTGCAAAAATAGGTATTTATTTTGGTATATCCTTGCTTTTTTTCGGAAAAATCATTATTTTTGTAGCTCTTATATATATAATAGGTAGAGAGATGAAAAAAATAGTGGTTCTTACTGGTGCAGGTATTAGTGCAGAAAGCGGTATTAGCACGTTTCGTGATGCAGGAGGGCTTTGGGATAATTACCCTGTGGAGCAAGTTGCTACCCCTGAAGGATATCAACGTAATCCGGCTTTAGTAACTCAATTCTACAACGAACGCCGCAAGCAACTCTCTAGCGTTGAGCCTAATGTGGCACATCAGCTTCTAGCCGAGCTTGAGAAAAAGTATAAAGTCGTGATAATCACCCAGAACATAGATAACTTACACGAAAGAGCCGGATCGACAAAAGTGATTCATTTACATGGCGAACTCACTAAAGTTTGTTCTTCGAAAGCGCCTAATGATACTCGCTACCTGCGCACTCTAAAACCTGAAGAATACGAAGTGAAAATTGGCGATTTGGCAGGTGACGGTTCACAGTTACGCCCGTTTATTGTATGGTTCGGAGAAGCTGTTCCCATGATTGAAGAGGCGATTAAAGAAGTAGAAACGACCGATTTATTTTTGATTATTGGTACCTCTTTAGTGGTTTATCCGGCCGCCGGTTTGCTAAATTACGCACCGCAAAAGGCTAACATTGTATTAATAGATCCCAACGAAGTAAAAGCTTCACAAAACAATCGTTTTCGTTTTATCCAGAAAAAGGCAACCGAAGGAATGAAACTTCTTTTTGAAGAACTTACTCAAATTGAATAACTAATCCAACTACCGGAAATTGACAATTTACCTTCAGATCGTCAGTTCCTTCATAAATAGTTGGATTATAAACATCTGGGCTGACGATTCTTGTTTTAGAATCGTCAGCCCATCTTCATTTTTGAAAATTTATTTTCTCGCCAGATAAACCGGTGCATTCCTACTTCCTTCGCGCAAGAGATAACCCTTCAATACGAGTTCTTTCAATTGCCGATAAGCCGTAGAACGGGTACATTGGCAAACACGTTCATAATCTCGACGGGTGATGCCGGCATGATCAACAAACCAAGCAGCTAATAATTCCAAACGCTTCTCTTTAGTCAATTCGACCGTTGCCGTATGCGTATGTACACGTTCCAGCTGAATCTCCTTTAACCGTTGCTTCAGTTGAGCCTCGGGCCGAAAATCGATGTTCTTCACCGTAATCGATCCGGCACGTATCTGGTTTTCTAAATGCGTAGCCGGACAAGTCAGCGACAGGCTGAAATAGCCCATCCCTTCCAAATGAATTCGGTTGCCTTCTTGCAAGGTTTCAATCATCACCTCGCTCAACGCAGACAGCGCACCCTTTACATCCGCCACCGTAAGCGTACTACGGCGCTGTATCTTAGCCGCCACTTCAGCTGTACCCACGGTGCGAGTTTCCACTAAACGCGGATGCACACGCGATAAACGTGTATACTTGCTCGGAACGGGCAAAGTATATAGCTCATATTGAGCCTTTCCTTCCTTCGTTTTCATTGAATGCTTCTTTTCAATATTTGCTTTTATTTTTGCCGTTTCAAATATCTAAAACGCATTTTTCAAATATTGAGTACACATATTTCACATTTGAGAAACGCATTTTTCAAATATTTGAAACGATCTATTATACGCTACAAAGTTACTAATTTTTGCAGAGATTTGCAAGCTTTTATCGGAACAAAAAACGAGAGGAACCTCACTAGGAGGCTCCTCTTTATACTTTATATTTTACATCGAATTGAAGTTACTCAAATTCGATTAGCTTCAGAAAGAGAACAAATCGTCGATAGTCAAGAAACCGGTACGATTAGCTAACAACTCGGCTGCCAAAACAGCTCCGAGTGCCAGGCCTTTACGGTTTTTAGCATCATGAGTAATTGTAATGGAATCTGCTTCTCCTTCGTAACGAATGGCATGGATTCCGGGAACCTCTCCTTCACGAACACTGTGAATAGGGAATTGAGAAGTTGAAGTAACTGGCTGTACGTCGGCTACCGCATTGGGCGAAACTTCACCGCTCAACTCGCTTAGCACCCATGAATCCTTACGATCGAGATTCTCGATAGCTCCTTCAGCCAAAGTAATGGCAGTTCCGGAAGGAGCATCCAACTTATGAATATGGTGAACCTCTGTCATCGAAACCTCGTAATTGGGATAATTATTCATAATGCGTGCCAAATACTTATTGACTGCTGCAAAAACAGCTACTCCAACACTGAAATTGGAAGACCAAAGAAGTGTTTTTTTACCTCCTTCACAAAATTGCTTCATCTCTGCTTCATTGCCGGCCAACCAACCGGTACTGCCCGAAACGACTTTCACTCCGGCCTCAAAACATTTGCGCACATTGCCTAAAGCAGCATGGGGAGCTGTAAATTCAATGGCAACTTCTGCAGAGCGGAACGCTTCACTCTCAAAATCGGAAGCATTTTCTACATCAATTATAGATACAATCTCATGCCCTCTGCTACGAGCAATTTCTTCTATCATACGGCCCATCTTGCCGTAACCTACTAATGCGATTTTCATTATTTACAATTTTTTGTGGACAAAGATACAAGTTTTCTTTGAGATTTTCGGTATATTTGCGCCATGAATGCAAAAAAGGATCTAAAAAACAACAGCAAAGGTATACTTTGGCTATTTCTTTTTACCATACTAACTAGCTGTGCGAATATGGGAAATCCCGAGGGAGGTCCGTACGACGAAACTCCTCCTCATCTGATTGGCACTTCACCTCGAATTAATGCAGTCGGATATAAAGATAAAAAAATAGAACTTCATTTTGACGAATTCGTAAAAGTAGACAACGCGAGCGAGAATGTAATTATCTCTCCACCTCAACTTGAATCGCCTAAGATTTCATCCTCAGCAACTAAAACAATTACGGTTCAATTAAACGAGGATTTGCTTCCTAACACTACGTATAGCATTGACTTTGGTGACGCTATTGTCGACAACAATGAAGGGAATGAATTTGGAAATTATGCATTTATCTTTTCTACCGGCAATGTCGTAGATACGCTACAAATTGCAGGGAGTGTGCTGGATGCAGAAACACTCGACCCGATAAAAAACATTCTTGTCGGTGTATATCCGGTTGATCCGAATTCGGCAAAAGCAAACGCCGATTCATCGTTTTTCAAGAAACCGCTTACTCGAATTTCACGCACCGATGCCAAAGGGGCTTTTCGCATTAAAGGCATTGCTCCGGGTACTTATCAGGTAGTTGCGCTGTTAGATGGGGATCAGAACTTCATGTTTAACCAAAAAAGTGAACAAATTGCATTTCTAAAAGAGTTCGTTTCACCGACTTCAGTAATGGCAACACGCCAGGATACAACCTGGCGAATGACTCGTGATTCTATTTCATTAGATTCTATACGAGCTGTGCCCTACACACGCTACTTGCCCGACAATTTACTTTTGCGTGCATTTAAAGAAAA
>JAGPIY010000138.1 GCA_018054715.1 Bacteroidaceae bacterium | reverse complement strand
TTCACCTACCTTGAGTGATCAAGCTTTAATGCCTTTCCCTTCTTTAAAGCTTGGTCCCGGACAATCTTCACGTTCACATACTGCAGAAGAATATATTTGCATCTCAGAAATAGAAGAAGCGGTTCAGTTGTATTTTAAGTTGTTCGACCAATTGGAGTTGAATCAATAATTCTAGATCAATTCAATTACTGCTGAAAGATTTAACCGAGAACATGCATATTATGTCGCAAAGAAATTCCTATTTAAGAATGCCATAAATCGAAAATAACATGAAGACACATAAACTAACTCAAACTCAGTTGCTTTATAAGGAACTTTGTGAAGAGGAAAAAACAATACCTCTATGGCAGCAGTTTTGGTGGTTTGAAGCAATTTGTCCCGGACAATGGGAAGTGCTTCTTGTGGAAGAGAACGGAAAGATTATGGCTGCATTACCTTATCATTTCCGTACAAAATTGGGGATGAAATTCATTCTCCAGCCACAATTAACGCAGGCTACCGGGCCTTGGTTGCGTGCTACTGAGAAAACAGAATCGAATGGGGCTAAAACGGATGCTGACCGGTTGACTTATGAAAAGAATTATTTGGGGAAGTTGATTGTTCAATTGGAACAGCTTGGACTGAGTTACTATGAGCAGGGATTTCATTTCAGCTTTACTAATTGGTTACCTTTTTATTGGACTGGTTATAAGCAGAGTACCCGATATACTTATTTAATAGAGAACATTGGTAATTACGAGAAAGTGCTTTCACGCTTTTCTTCCGCAAAGCAGCGTCAACTTCGAAAGGCAGAGAAAGCAGAATTTTCCTTTGAATTTGATTTGAAGCCTGATGAGTTCTATGCTTTGCATAAACAATTCTTAGCTAGTCGTAAAGAAGGTGCAATGATTGATTACTCTTATCTGCTCTTTTTGCGGTTATGGAAAGTCGCAACGACACGAAAACAAGGACAGATTTTTGCATTGCGCGATAAACAGGGAAATTTGCATTGCGCACATTTTATTGTTTGGGATTCTATTTCGGCTTACGATTTACTGTATTTCATAAATCCTTCTTGTGCTTCTTCCGGAGCTAGCACGTTGGTGATTGCTAATATTCTAAAATGGCTAAATGGCAAGACTCGGTCTTTCGATTTTGAGGGGTCTATGATCGAGAGCGTTGAAAATAGCTATCGTCAGTTTGGCACTGTTCAGAAGGCGTATTTTCAAATCCATAAAGCCTTTAATCCTCTTGCGGGCTGGCTGATTAATTGGAAGAAGCATTAGGCTATTGAAGATCCTTGCATCTATATCGCTAGTTCATTTTTTATTTTTGGTGATCAAGCCGTTCTTTTCTCTAAATTTGATGTTGCGTGGGTGAAACTCTATAATTTCGCTACGAAGACGGTCGCGGTCGATGTGTGTGTATATTTCAGTGGTCGAGATACTCTCATGGCCTAGCATCATTTGAATCACTCGTAAGTTAGCTCCTCCTTCTAGTAAATGAGTTGCAAACGAGTGCCGTAAAGTATGTGGAGAGATCTCTTTCTGAATTCCGGCTTCTTTTGCTAATTCTTTGATAAGGTGGAAGATGCTAATACGTGAGAGGTGAGTGCCTCGGCGTGAAAGAAAAAGATAATCTTCTTCACCTGGTTTTATGATCAAGCTGTTTCGGTCTGCCATATACAAAGAAATCTCATGTATTGCTGTGTGCGAAATAGGCACTAGGCGCTGCTTTTTCCCTTTTCCGGTGATGCGAATAAATTGATCATTAGGATAGTAATTCGAAATTAAAAGAGTGCAAAGTTCTGTTACCCGCAATCCACAAGAATAGAGCGTTTCCAAGATAGCACGATTTCGTTGACCTTCATTTTTGGACCGATCAATAGCTCCTTCCAATAAATCAATTTCTTCTACGCTTAATACCTCTGGCAGGTGCCGTCCAATAGTGGGGGTCGGCAGTAACTCTGTCGGGTCTGACTCTATCCGATTGGTAAGCTCGAGGAAGTGATAAAATGATTTTATTCCACTGATAATTCTCGCTTGTGAACGCGGACTAATTCCGATTTCGCGCAACCCCGAGACAAATAACTCCAATTCTCTAAGATCAACTTCTGCTGGATTGATCTTTTCGACAAGGAGAAAATTCAACAATTTATCAAGGTCTTGTAAATAGGCTTCTACTGTATGAGAAGAGAGCGATTTTTCGAGTCTCAGATAGGCTAAATATTCTTTGACGATTCCACTAATTTTGACACTGTTTGTAGCGTATTCCATATTTTTTTTGTATCTTTGCGGCAAATATACGGATTTCCAATGAAAATACTCATTCTAAATGGTCCCAATCTTAATTTGTTGGGTAAAAGAGAGCCTGGTATCTATGGCAATAGTTCTTTTGAGGATTATTTAGCGGGATTGAGAACCTGCTATCCGAATGTGGAAATTGACTACTATCAAAATAATTGCGAAGGTGCACTTCTTAACAAACTCCATGAAGTGGGTTTTACATTTGATGGAGTCGTGTTAAATGCAGGAGCTTATACGCATACTAGTGTGGCATTGCATGATGCAATCCGAGCTATTCAAACGCCGGTAGTAGAAGTGCACATATCGAATGTGCATCAGCGTGAAGAATTTCGGCATCATTCTATGATTTCAGCAGCTTGCTGTGGCGTTATTTGTGGATTTGGCATGGACTCTTATCGTTTGGCGATAGAGGCACTACTTGAAAAGAAAAATAATAAAGGATTAGATAAAGAATAAAAAACAGAAGTTATGAAGAGAACAAAAATTGTTGCTTCCGTTTCAGATCGTCGTTGTGAAGTTGATTTTCTGAAGGAATTGTATGCTGCGGGAATGAACGTGGTGCGAATGAACACAGCACATGCTACTCCAGAGGGATTGTGCAAGATTATAGAAAATGTGCGTGCTGTATCCAGTCAGATTGGTATTCTTATAGATACCAAAGGTCCTGAGGTTCGTACTACAACCTGTGAAGGTGACTTAGTCTATATTACCGGTGAACGTGTTAAGATGATTGGAAATCCAGATGGAATTACTACGCACGATTTAATCTGTGCTTCGTATCCTCTTTTTGTGAAAGATGTGCCAATGAGTTCTCATGTGTTATTTGATGATGGGGAACTTGATTTTGAGGTGATTGAAAAAACCGATGAATACCTTTTGTTAGAAGCAAAGAACGATGGTAAGCTAGGTGCTCGTAAGAGTGTAAATGTACCTGGTGTACGTATAAACCTTCCTGCATTAACAGAAAAAGACAAGCGCAATATTGTGTTGGCTTGTGAACAGAATATAGATTTTATCGCCCATTCTTTTGTGCGTAATAGACGTGATGTAGAGGCTGTGCAAGAAATATTGGATCTGCATCAAAGTGATATCAAGATTATTGCGAAAATTGAGAACCAAGAAGGTGTAGATAATATCGACGAAATACTTGAAGTTGCTTATGGTGTTATGATTGCTCGTGGTGACCTTGGTATTGAGATTCCTTTAGAGCGCATTCCTAGCATTCAGAAGATGCTAATCAATAAATGTATTCAAGCCAAAAGACCGGTTATTGTAGCTACACAAATGCTGCATTCAATGATTAATAACCCCCGCCCAACTCGTGCTGAGGTAACTGATGTGGCTAATGCTATCTATTATCATACCGATGCCGTTATGTTAAGTGGTGAAACCGCTTATGGCAAGTATCCGGTAGAAGCAGTACGTACGATGGCTGCTGTGGCTGCAGACGCCGAGAAAAACAGTTCGCTTGGCAATGAAATTCGTTTACCTCTTTCAAGAGAAGAAGATATTACAGAATTCTTAGCTAAACAAGCTGTAAAAGCGACTCAAAAAATGAGTATCCGTGCTATTGTAACAGATTCTTATACAGGTCGTACGGCACGTTTTGTGGCTGCCTTCCGTGCAGAGATTCCTGTATTGGCAATCTGCTATCGTGAGAAAACAATGCGTATGCTTTCTCTTTCTTATGGGGTGAAACCTATTTATTTGGAAGAGAAGGGTAGTGCGCGTGCTTATTTCTTTGCAGCTTTGTATTTGTTGCTCCATGAGAATATGATTACCGAAACAGACCGCGTGGCTTACCTTAGTGGTTGCTTTGGTGAAGGTGGTGGCACAAGTTTCCTTGAACTCAATGAGGTTTCTAATATATTAAGTGCTGCAAAGGATTATATGTTACCCTCTTTTTCTGCTCGTTAAAGGCAGAAGAAACTTCAGGATAGAAGTAAGTATTTAAAGAGATGATGGCAAACGACCTCCTTGACCAATATATCCTCGAACATATTGACGAGGAGGGCGATTATCTTTATCAACTGTATCGATCAACCAACCTTCGTTTGCTCCGTCCGCGTATGGCTTCGGGGCATTTGCAAGGGCGTATTCTTAAAATGTTAGTACGCTTACAACATCCACTCTCGGTGTTGGAAATAGGTACATATAGTGGCTATTCGGCACTTTGCTTGGCTGAAGGATTGCCTGAATGTGGTGTGTTGCATACGTTTGAAATAAATGATGAACAGGAGTGCTTTACTCGTCCCCTGTTGGAGAATTCATCTTTTGCCGACAAAATACGTTTTTATATCGGTGATGTATTAACATTGCTTCCACAAATGCCCGAGCTTAGTTTCGATATGGCTTTCATTGATGCCGATAAACGCTGTTATCTTGATTATTATGAACTGGTTTTGTCGCGTATGCAAAGTGGTGGGCTCATCCTAGTCGACAATACCCTTTGGGATGGTCATGTGGTTGATTCCTCTTATCAAGATGCACAAACCCAAAGTATTCGTGCTTTCAATGATTTCGTGGCTCGTGATTCACGAGTCGAAACTGTAATTTTGCCCTTGAGAGATGGGTTAACAATGTTGTATAAGAAGTAAAGAAATATATGGAAACAACCAGACAAAACAAAATAACTCGCCTCCTACAAAAGGAGTTAAGTGAGATTTTCCAATTGCAAACGAAAGCTATGCAAGGTACGCTAGTTAGTGTGAGCGTAGTACGAATCAGTCCCGACTTAAGTGTGGCTCGTGTGTATTTAAGCATTTTCCCTAGCGAACGTGGAGATGAATTGTGCAAAAATATCAATCAGAATCAAAAAGGAATTCGCTTTGAACTAGGTACGCGTGTACGACATCAATTGCGCATTATTCCGGAATTGAAATTCTTTATCGATGACTCACTCGACTACATCGATAATATTGATAGTTTATTGAAGTAGCCTTCTCTTATTAATTTTCGTTGTGAAACTCTCACTGTTTATTGCTCGGCGTTACCTCTTTTCAAAGAAGAGCCATAATGCGATCAATGTGATCTCTGCAATCTCTGTCTGCGGAGTTGCTTTAGCTACTTTAGCTTTGGTCTGCACATTAAGCGTTTTTAATGGCTTTCAGCAGATGGTGGCAGACCTTTTCAC
>JAGPIY010000137.1 GCA_018054715.1 Bacteroidaceae bacterium | reverse complement strand
GGTGCGGGTATTGTGCATATTGCTCCGACTTTTGGTGCAGACGATGCCCTTGTAGCGAAAGCAGCAGGCGTTCCCGGATTGATTTTGATCAATAAAAAAGGAGAAACTCGTCCGATGGTTGATTTGACCGGAAAATTCTATCTGGTTGACGACTTGGATGAAGAGTGGGCTGCAACTTATTTAAATAGAGAAGAATATAATCGTTATGCCGGACGTTTCGTTAAGAATGCATACGATGACACGCTCACTGAGCAAGACGAAACTTTAGATATTGCTCTTTGTATGGAGATGAAGATCGAGAACAAAGCGTTTAAGATCGAGAAGCATATTCACAATTATCCTCATTGTTGGCGTACAGATAAACCGGTACTTTATTATCCGTTGGATAGTTGGTTTATTCGTTCTACTGCTTGTAAAGAGCAGATGATTAAGCTCAACAAGACTATTAAATGGAAGCCTGAGAGTACCGGAACCGGTCGTTTTGGAAAATGGCTGGAGAACTTGAACGATTGGAATCTTTCGCGTTCTCGCTATTGGGGTACTCCACTTCCAATTTGGCGTTCAGAAGACGGTACTTCTGAACTTTGTATTGAGTCGGTTGCTCAACTTTATCAGGAAATAGAAAAGTCGGTAGCTGCCGGTTTCATGTCGGTTAATCCTTACAAAGAGAAAGGTTTTGTGCCGGGTGAATACAATGCTGAGAATTATGAAAAGATAGATCTCCATCGTCCTTATGTCGATGATATAATACTTGTGAGTGAAACGGGCCAGCCAATGAAGCGTGAACTTGATCTTATTGATGTGTGGTTCGATTCCGGCTCAATGCCTTATGCTCAGATTCATTATCCTTTTGAGAATAAGGAATTACTTGATAGCGGGAAAGTGTATCCAGCAGATTTTATTGCAGAGGGTGTCGACCAGACGCGAGGTTGGTTCTTCACACTTCATGCTATTGCTACGATGGTTTTCGATAGTGTCGCTTATAAAAATGTAATTAGTAATGGATTAGTTCTCGACAAAAGTGGGAACAAGATGTCGAAGCGTTTAGGCAATGCGGTAGATCCGTTTGGTGCCATTGAAAAGTTTGGTTCCGATCCCCTTCGTTGGTATATGATTACCAATTCTTCTCCTTGGGACAACTTGAAGTTTGATGAAGCAGGAGTGGAAGAAGTTCGTCGTAAATTCTTCGGAACTCTATATAATACTTATTCATTCTTTGCTTTGTATGCCAATGTAGATGGTTTTACATATAAAGAAACTGACATTCCTCTTTCAGAGCGTGCCGAAATCGATCGTTGGATTCTCTCGGAATTGCAAACGTTGATCAAGGTGGTAAAAGAAAGCTTAGATGACTATGAGCCTACTCGTGCCGGTCGTGCAATACAGGATTTCGTGAACGATAACCTGTCTAACTGGTTTGTACGTCTTTCACGTAAACGTTTCTGGGGAGGTGGACTTTCGCAAGATAAACTTTCAGCATATCAAACGCTTTATATCTGTCTTGAGACGGTGAGCAAGTTGATGGCTCCGATAGCTCCTTTCTTTGCTGACAAACTGTATCGCGATTTAATTAGTGTGACGAATCGTGAAGAAGCTGCTTCTGTGCATCTTGCAAAATTCCCGACTTTTGAAGCTGCAATGGTGGATGAATCGTTGGAAGTACGTATGGAGATGGCACAACAGATAACCTCAATGGTATTGGCTTTGCGTCGTAAGGTGAATATAAAGGTACGTCAACCGCTTCAAAGCATTTTAATCCCTATACTCGATTCAGCGCAGAAAGCGCACATTGAAGCAGTTAAGGATTTAATAAAGAGCGAGGTGAACGTAAAGGAGGTGAAGTTTGTAGAAGGTGCTTCAGGCGTACTCGTGAAGCGAGTAAAATGCGACTTTAAAAAGTTAGGGCCTAAGTTTGGAAAACAAATGAAAGCCGTAGCTGCTGTTATTGCAGAACTTTCGCAACCACAAATAACCGAACTAGAACAAAAAGGAAGCCTCCAAGTATTATTAAATGGTTCGGAGGTAACTGTTGAAGCTTGCGATTTAGAGATCTTCAGTGAAGATATTCCGGGATGGTTGGTTGCCAATGAGGGGAAGTTGACCGTTGCGCTAGAAGTTACGTTAACCGAAGAACTGCAATGTGAAGGTCTTGCTCGTGAGTTAGTAAATCGTGTCCAAAACCTCCGAAAACAGAGTGGATTAGAGATAACAGATAAAATTCGCATCGAATTTATTCAAAATGAACGAATGAATGCAGCAGTTGCTAAACATTATGAGTATATTTGTGGGCAAGTTTTAGCTCATAGCCTTGAATCGGTAGATTCTATCGACAATGGGACGGTACTCGATTTTGAAGACTTTGTGCTTACTGTGAAAATAGAAAAAATAAATTAACTTTAAAAAGAAACAACGATGGGTGAGAAAACAAGATATTCTGATGCAGAATTGCTCGAATTCAAAGAAATTATTGTAGGGAAGTTGCAATTGGCAGAGCGTGATTATGAGCAATATAAAGCCGCGCTAATGAATGCAGATGGAAATAACATCGATGATACTTCCCCCACATTCAAGTCAATTGAAGAAGGTGCTGATTCTGCCAATAAAGAAGAAAACACTCGTTTGGCTCAACGCCAATTAAAGTTTATTCAAAGCTTGCAAGCTGCGCTGATGCGTATTGAGAATAAAACCTATGGCATTTGTCGTGAAACGGGAAAATTAATTCCTGCAGAACGTCTTCGTGCTGTACCTCATGCTACGCTTAGTATTGAGGCGAAAAACAAGAAATAAGTTTTTAACTGCATGAAGTTTTTAACGAAAGGCCGTCTTTCTATACTTCTTATTGTGCTAGTGCTTTTTGTGGATCAAATGATAAAGATCGCAGTAAAGACACACATGGGGCTGTATGAGAAATTTAGTGTATGCGGAGATTGGTTCTATATTCTTTTTACAGAGAATAATGGAATGGCTTTCGGAATGGAGTTATTTGGTAAGTTTTTCCTTACTTCATTTCGTTTGGTTGCCGTAGCTGCTATTGGCTATTATATTTATAAGGTAATACAGCGCGGGCAGAAAACCGGTTATGTGATTTGCCTTTCCCTCATTTGGGCAGGAGCCATGGGGAATATCATCGATTCGTTGGTGTATGGTCTTCTCTTTACTGAGAGTTTGCCTTATCAAGTTTCGCAAATCGTACCATGGGGAGAAGGTTATGCTCCATTTCTCTATGGCAAGGTAGTAGATATGTTCTATTTTCCGTTAATTGATGCCACTTGGCCTCAATGGTTACCGGTGGTTGGAGGAGAGCATTTTATCTTCTTCAGTCCGATCTTTAACTTTGCCGATGCTTCTATTAGCTGTGGTATTATATCACTATTACTTTTCTATCGTCATTCTTTAAATGCCTTTCTTGCGGAGAAAGAAGAAATGAATTCCGAAGGAATTAGTAAGTTGTAACCGCCTCTTAGCACACTGTCTTTTAAGAAATAGATGAAACGCTTTCAATTAAATATTCCTTTTCAAGCATTTCGCTCCCTCCTTTTGGCGGGGAGTATGGTAATGCTTGTGTGGATATCTTCGTCCTGTGAACGTCATACTCCTTCCGGTGTATTAAAACGTAGTCAGATGACGGAGGTGTTAGTCGACTACCATTTGGCTCGTGCCATGTCGGCCGGTTTATCTCTTCCTGAGAAATACAAAGCTCCACTTTACGAAGAAGGTGTTTATCGAAAAAACCATATCACTAAAGAGATTTTTGAAACTTCGATGGAATGGTATACCCGTAATCCCGAAGATTTGGCTATTATCTATTCACGTGTAAATTCGCAGTTGCAAGCTCGTATGGACGAGTATGAGGATAAGAATAAGAAAACGAATACTAACTTGTCCTCCGGTACAACGACTTCGACTTCTCCCACTTTCTCTAGTGGTGATACTGTAGATGTGTGGACTGGAAAGAAGCTGATTCATGCGAGTCGTCTACTCTCTTCACAATGCGAGTTGACCGTTTTAAATACTCCTGATACAACCTTTCATATACATGATGTAATGGAATGGAAACTTCGTGCAACCTTCCTTCCGGAGCAGAAGGCGAATAATGCTTCGGGAAAGGCTGTTTTGTTTATATCGGTGCGTTACGGTTCACCTGATACAATTTTGGTTAACACGCGCATCATCCGTAAATCCGGTGATTATAAACTAAGAGTAGTCTGCAAACAGCCGCTTTCAATCCGTGAGGTCAAAACGTATATTCAGTATTTCCCCGTTCGCGAGAACAATCATCTCTTTATCGATCGCATCCAACTGATGCGTTATCATCGACCATGAAGCGCTTCGCTGCTCATTTTATAAGTTTCAATCGTACCTCTTTGCCCCTTTCTGTTTGTGAAATAATAGAACGCGACAGTTCCTCACTTGGATCGCCTGTTAAGCATTCCGAGGCTAGTGAAACATATCGCTTTGTGGTGATTGAGATAGAAGAGGGGAGATTGTCGCGGTTAATTCCCTTTACTGAAGAGATCGAAGATACGGAATGGCACAATGGTACCCTTCAATTAAAGTACTCCTCGGAAAAAGGAGCTTGGGTTGAGATAGAGGAGGAGTAAGAGAGGTTGCTGATAGAGTAAGCTTAGTCGACTAGCTTGATCCGTTTATTCTTTTCTTGATCTCATTCTATTCTTTTGCAACAGCAATACGAAGAATCAATGAAGTAGCACCGATTGTGATTACATCGCCATCTTGTAAGATACGTCGATCGCGATCATTTAAAATATCGTGCTGTATAAAAGTTCCGGTTAAACTAGGGAAGTCGCGTAGCGTATACACTAATTTCCCCTTTTTATTGCGACTTACATTGAGAAAACAATGTTTACGATCCATGCTCATATCGGAACTCTCAATAGGTAGAGTCACTTCAGAACCGATACATTTGCGCCCGATTAAATTGTCCCCTAATTTTAGAGGCAGAACTTGTTTGAATCCGAACACATTCTCTACTACAATGAGGCAACCAAATTGATGGATATACCCTTCTTCAGCAGAAAGATAGTTTTCGTCTTGTTGGCGATTTCGTAATTGTGTGGTTCCTAAACGAATGGAAAACTGTTTTTTGCATTGCTCGCAGATGAATACAAGCGATTGTCCTTCAGTATATTTCGTCTCGTCGAAAGGAATAAGATTCTGACACTTTGGACAGGGTACTCGTTTCATAAGTGGGTGGGAGGAATTTATTTTTGTTTGTACACCCAAGCATCGGCGTGTTTGCCTTTACGTAGGGTGCGTAATTGAGTAGCAGCTTCATTTTCGTTTTCATACGAAGAAATGCAAACTTTGTGTACTCTTGAACCGCTAATGAGGTGTGCTTTTGCATAACCTTCTTTAATTAGCTGATTAATCATTCTTTCGGCATCTGCCTTTTTATTGAAAGCTCCAACG
>JAGPIY010000136.1 GCA_018054715.1 Bacteroidaceae bacterium | reverse complement strand
ATAGAGTTACGTGACAAAGACCCTAAACGCTACGGCGGAAAAGGTACTTTGAAAGCCGTAAAAAATGTCAATAAAGTTATTGCCCCAGCACTCATCGGCTATTCGGCTTTAGAACAACGTGCCATCGACCATAAAATGATTGAGCTTGACGGCACAGCCACTAAATCGAAACTCGGTGCTAACGCAATCCTTGGTGTTTCATTAGCCGTAGCTAAAGCTGCTGCTAGTTATTTAGATATTCCTCTTTATCGATATATCGGCGGTACAAATACCTATATAATGCCTGTTCCGATGATGAACATCATCAATGGAGGTTCGCACAGCGATGCTCCCATTGCTTTTCAAGAATTTATGATTCGCCCTGTAGGTGCTCCTTCTTTTCGCGAAGGTCTGCGTATGGGTGCGGAAGTATTCCACGCATTGAAGAAGGTGTTGCACGACAAGGGTCTGAGTACCGCAGTCGGCGACGAAGGCGGTTTTGCTCCTGCACTAAAGGGAACAGAAGATGCCATTGAATCAATTCTTGCTGCCATCAAGAATGCCGGTTACGAGCCTGGAAAAGATGTAACGATTGGAATGGATTGCGCTTCTTCGGAGTTCTACAAAGGCGGAGTGTACGATTACACTCTTTTCGAAGGTGAGCAGGGTAAGAAACGCACTTCCGACGAGCAGGTTACTTACTTGGAAGAATTACTCAATAAATACCCCATCGACTCTATCGAAGACGGCATGAGTGAGAACGATTGGGAAGGCTGGAAGAAGCTAACCGACCGTATAGGTAGCCGTTGCCAACTAGTAGGTGACGACTTGTTTGTTACCAACGTTGAATTCCTCTCCAAAGGTATAGCTCAAGGTTGCGCCAACTCTATTCTCATCAAAGTAAACCAAATAGGTTCACTTAGTGAAACCTTGGATGCTATCGAGATGGCTCATCGTCATGGTTATACTACGGTTACTTCTCACCGTTCAGGAGAAACCGAAGATGCCACCATTGCCGATATTGCCGTAGCAACTAACAGTGGACAAATCAAAACCGGTTCATTAAGTCGTTCCGACCGTATGGCAAAATATAATCAGCTACTCCGTATTGAAGAAGAACTGGGTGATTTGGCTGTATATGGTTACAAACGTATTAAATAAAAGCTTATTCAAATATAAAAAAATAGCATCTTCCAAGAGAAGGTGCTATTTTTATTTATCAATCTGTGAATCGGATGAATCTATTCTTTAATGTCGAAAACAAAATTTTCTTTAGCGTTTCTAACCTTTTTCATATTCACTAGCCAATCATTTTCGGCATCACGATAACCCAATGGAAGCAACAAAACACTTCTCAGCCCTTCGGGCCTCAAATTTAACAATTTATCTAGTGCATCATTATCAAAGCCTTCCATAGGAGTTGCATCTACTTTTAACTCCGCTGCCTGTGCAATAGCCATCGCAAAACCAATATACGCTTGTCGTGCCGTATGAGCAAAATTTTGTTCAGCAGTCTGCGACAAATACAATGCCTTCAACCTATCTGTATACGAGCTGAATCGTCCTCTTGGTAAACCCCTTTCATCGGTGGTATAATTATAGGCAGCATCAATTCGCTCTTCCGTATATTTATCCCAGGAAACAAAAACCAGCAAATGCGAGCATTCAGCAATATTCTGTTGATCCATTGCAATAGGAACAATCTTTTCTTTTAGTTGCTGGTTCGAGATTACCAGAACTCTAAACTGTTGTAAACCGGAAGAAGTTGGAGCCAAACGTGCAGCTTCTACTATTTTATCCACATCCTCTTGCGATACCTTCTTCGAAGAATCGTACTTTTTCGTAGCATAACGCCACTTCAAATCATCTAATAAAGCCATATAAGTATATTTAAGAATGATACAAGTTAAAAAAGTCATCTTGATATACAAAGATAACTCTTTTCCCGAACAAGAAATATTAATCGCAGTATTTTATCGTTTTTTTAACGCGAAATCTCTATCGGTGGCTATTAGCAATAATAAGTTAAATTTAAAATCTAATATACTATTGTTCGTATAATAAAAAAGTTGTAACTTTGCATGCAAGAGATATTGACGATAGTTCCACTGCAAGAAGCAGTTGCTAGTTTGCTCGCAAATAGATTAATTAATTGCCATGAGACATCTGCTTTTTTTATTCCTTTGGTTATCCACATTCATTCTACAGGCTAATGAAATTAGAGCCTATAGATTCAATGACCTATACGGAACTGATATCCAATATACTACAGAAGCATGCCAGGACAACAACGGATTTGTCTGGATTTCAGGAAGATCTGGAATTATGAGATGCACCGAAAACGATTGCCATCTTTACCAACTTCCCTTTCAAACATTGGGAATGAGTGCTATAAGAATCACATATACGCAATCTAAACTGTGGGCCTATGCAGAAGATGGACAACTTTTTTTGTATAATGCGATACGTGATCGGTTTGACTTAGTAGCGCAATTACATTTACTTTCGAAAGATCCCTTTTTCCGTGTTAAAAAATTGCTTCTAGATCAAAGTGGAAGATTTTGGATCGGAGACAGTCATTCTTTGTACGAATACCATAAAGGCATTATGAAAAGGGCGAAGCCCTCCATAGAAGTAAATGAGATGATCTGGTACAACAAAGATCACCTTCTAATCGGAAATCCTAGTGGCATTTGGATAAAGAACATACATAATGGCGCACAAAAATCACTTTGCAATTACAAAAACATCACAAACTTCTCTGTAAACAAGATGCTTCTTGACAGCAAGAATCAGAAACTATGGATTGGGACACAGTCTAATGGACTGATCTGCTATGATTTTAAGACAAAAAGGACTCAATACTGTGAGGCAACGCGCCATTCTCCATATCCCATTTTGGCACTTACGCAGAATTCCGATTCAACTTTGCTAGTCGGTATTGATGGACAAGGTATATGGGAGCTTTCACGAAAAAGCGGGAAAGTGCTTAATGTATATAACGAAAATGTAGACAATCCTTATTCAATTCCAAGTAACAGCATTTACGATTTATTCTGCGATAGTGAAAAAAGAATCTGGATATGTACCTATGCAGGTGCCGCCTACTACGAACAAAAAAAGCATCCTGTAAAACAGATCGCACATATCATCAATCAGCCCAATTCTTTAGCCAACAATCATATAAACTGTATTTTGGAGAATCGTTCCGGCAACTTATGGTTCGCAACCAACAATGGCCTTTGTCTCTGGGAAAAGAAAAAGGATAAATGGCGTACTTTTTATAATGAAAAGCACAATCAAGCACACGTCTTTCTCTCTTTATGCGAAGATGGGAATGGAGTATTATGGGCAGGATCTTATTCTTCAGGTTTGCTATTAATCGACCAAAATAGTGGAACAAACTTTACTTCCAAAATAAATAAACTAAAAGGATACAACCAATTATGCAAATCGATCTTCTGCATTACCAAAGATAGCCAAGGAGATATTTGGATGGGGGGAAGTGATGGAAATACATCCTGCTTCCTCAGTCGAGAGAAAATATTTAAAAGCTATAATATCAAAAACATATTTTCAATTGTTGAATGGAAGAAGAATCAAATGCTACTGATGTGTGTAGATGGAGTACACCTTTTAAATAAAAAAACAGGTTCACAAGAGACCCTCTTAAAAAGAAGAGCTTTAAATGATATGCTACTCATAAACGATCAAGTATGGCTAGCTAGTTATGGAGAAGGGTTGATTGGATACAACTTAAAAACAAGAAAAGTAGAGTATATCACAAAGAAAGAAGGGCTTCCTTCCAATTATTTAAATAGCATACTTTATAAAGAGAACCACTTATGGCTAGGCACGGAAAATGGGTTATGTTGTTTCCGCCCCACAGATCGAAAAGTGGTTACTTCTTCCTCGATACAAGGATTGCCAAATCTCTCTTTCTGCCAACGAGCACGTTATTCTTTACAAAACGGACAAATAATATTCGGCACCCATAGTGGAGGGATTCAATTCGATTCAAAAACCTTTAATCAAGAGAAACAAAAAGGACATATTTTCTACGATAATCTTTATATAATGGGACGTTCTATTGTGCAAGACACCATTGGATATCCACTAAAAAACCCCTTAGATAAGGTTCAAGAACTGTCATTGCCATACAATCAAAATACCATCTCCATAAAGCTTCTTGCATTAGGATTGCCGACATCTGAAGCTAAAATTTCGTGGAAACTAGAAGGTTTCGATAACCAATGGTCACAAGCCAATCTCTCTCAACAAATTAGCTACACAAATTTGCCTACTGGGCAATTCCGCCTAAAAATAAGACTTTACGGAACTTCACCCGATCGTTGGCTCAATGAACGAGAAATCGTTATAACTATAGCTCCGCCATTCTGGCAAACAGGATGGTTCACTGTTATAATGCTAGCTTTAACCGGTGCTACTTTCTATGCTTTATTTCGTATCTATATCAATCGCATTAAAAAACGTCATGCAGAAGAAAAAATACATTTTTTCGCTAACATCGCTCATGAGCTACGTACTTCTATCACCCTCATCACCTTACCAATAGAAGAATTAGTGAAGGAAGAAAAACTTTCTACACACGGACAGAGTTATCTGCAAATGGCATTGAAACAAGTCCGGCAACTCTCTACAGTAGTCACTCAACTTCTCGATTTTCAGAAAGCAGATACAGAAAAGGAGCCTCTTTTTCTAGAAATGATCGACCTAGTAACTCTCCTCAAGAGTCGATGTGCAATGTTTGAATTACAGGCAAAGAATAAAGAATTAAGCATACTCTTTACCTCCAACAAAGATAAATATACTACGGGAATAGATGGTACAAAGATAGAACGGATTATAGACAATCTACTTTCTAATGCGCTGAAATATTCATTGCCGGGACAACAGATAGAAGTAGATTTCCAAGCCACCGAAAGTTCATGGAAGGTTCGTATAACGGATTATGGAATCGGCATCAACACTACTGCTCAGAAAAAGCTGTTTCAAGAATTCTATCGAAGTGAAAATGCAATCAATTCTAAAACCATTGGCTCAGGAATCGGACTCTTACTTACCCGAAAATATATTTTGATGCATAAGGGAACTATAAATTATCAAAGCGAAGAGAACAAAGGTTCCACCTTTACAGTCGAAATTCCTTTTCAGAAAATAGCAAACCACAATAATAGAACAAAAGAAATAACAAAGGAAGACAAAGAAATTTCGCATGGCAAACATGACACAGATATCGTAATAGTAGAAGACAATGAGGAGTTGCGTCTATTTCTCAAAACGGCTTTACAAGAAAACTACAATGTGGTAACAGCCTGCGACGGAATAGAAGCCATGGAATGTATAGAGAGGCAAGTCCCCGACTTAATTATCTCCGATGTGTTGATGCCTCGGATGAACGGATTTGAGCTGTGCCAAAAGTTAAAATCCACTTATGAGTATTCGC
>JAGPIY010000135.1 GCA_018054715.1 Bacteroidaceae bacterium | reverse complement strand
AGCTAAGTTGAGTACACTCAAAGTCGAGCTCTCTGTATAAGTAGTCTCTTTATCGGGAAAGACCTCACTTTGATACACTTCGCGCACATAGTGATTACTAAGTTGGTTTACATCACTCTTAATATGACTGGGAGTTAGCGAGGAACTTTTATTTGTAAAGAGTGGATCAATGTAATACCAAGCCATCAAAGCGCGATTATAGCCATAACTCACATCATTCGATTTTTCAGCTTCCGAAAAGCGAGAAGGAGTAGAACAAAGCATCCAACTAGTAGGGGTACGTAGATCAATCTTCAATTCGGTATCTTCAAAATCGTCAATATACGATGCATTATCTTGAATGCCTGAAGAATGTCCGGGAATAAGTTGAGCAAATTCAGTAGTAAGGTTAAGCGTAGAAGGAGCAGTTGCATTGACAAAAGGAAGTTTGTCGATTACATTAGTAAGCCATTGGCTTTCTTTTTTGTAAGCCAAATTTAAACCCCAAATAGTATTATTTATAGGTTCATCTCCCATACTCACTTTTGTGGTTAAGGGTTTCTCCGAAAGATGCATAATAGAAGCTCCCAACGTTAAATTCTTAGATGCTTCATAAGTTGCATTCATGCCAAGCATCGTTTTACGTTGCATGCTATACGTAGAATTACTTTCCAAACTAACTGAGACGGAAGTTCCCGCATCAATAATACTTTGATTGACGATTGTCACCACACCCATCGTATAATTTACCGTATAATCGGTATTTTCTACCAAAGTAACTCCTCCGGCCGTAACGACTACTGAGCCACGGGGTACATTAGTTGCTCCCAAACTAATTTCAGATCCCGAAGAAGCTTTGTACTGGCCCGTCATCTTAAACTTATTCCTCTCGGCTAGCTGCTTAGCATAGGTTTTTGTTGAATCGTAAAGTTCTTGGAAGCAATATTTATCGGCAATTGCATCATCGCCTATCTTCGTTCGAAGCCACGATCCGAAAGGTTCAGTCACCGGAAAAACAATTCGGCCATTATCAGTTAACACGGTATATCCGGCCACAAAGTCGAAAACACCATTCGGATTGGCTTTATTGTTGTTATCTAAACGGTCGAGGTTCATCACACGAAGCAAAAGCTGCTTCGAAATGTTTCCTTCTGAAATATAATTGAGCGCAGTACCGGTAGCATCATTCTCGTATGAAATATCAAGCTTAAAATTATCCTTCTGTACTTGATATGCAGAAAGAGAATACACGTTTTTCATCATCAAATTCCAATTAGGAAATTGGGGAGAATTGACAGTGCTTTTCAACAATTTCACAAATAAACATTGGGTATTATCTGTAATATCAGCAGAGAGTTCACCTACTTGGTAGGTCTGCCCCATATAAGTATACTCAAAAGCAACGCCCAGAACCTCATCAGCTTGAAGAGCTGCTTTTAAAGACACATAACCTAAAGCTGTGTTTAAAGTATACTCAGAACTAGATAGCAAGCGGGCACTCTCTATTTTTTCATAATCAAGCCCATTATCAAAATTGCCTTGCAAAGTAGCGTTCACCGATGAAATAGAACGAGCAGCAGCATACGTACTCATCATGTCGGTATAAAGCGTATTGGCACGATTATAAGGTACTGTATTACCTGTAGGTTCGCCAAGTTCGCTTAAAGCCACAATATTACGAGGATTATCATAATTGGCTTTTTTATTTGTAACCCAAAGTTCCACACGTTTAATTGTGATGCCGGAAAGAATATTCGGCAGCTGACTCATATTTTTATTAAAGGTGTTGCGGAAATAATCAGCTAGAAAGAAATGGCGATTCTCATCATAATCAGCAGCCGATATCTCAAATGGAGTTGTTTGTACTCCCCCTTTACTACTTACTGTTTTCGTTTGAGTCTCTTGTTGTGATATAACCGTCTGGAATTTCCATTTGCCAAATTGCAAGTCCGCACGAATACCGAACAGCGAACTGCCGCCGGTTATAAGGGAATTATTTGAAGGCATAGACACATTTCCTGCTTCTAAAAGCTGAACAATCTCATCTTCCTTTCCTTCGTATTTTAGTTTTATCTTTTTTGAATCGAAATCAAAAGTGGCATCAGTGTTATAATTCAAATCCATCGACATCTTATCACCAACTTTACCATTGACATTGATGTTAATTTTCTCATCAAAGTCGAAAGCTGTAGTAGATCGGGTACGTTCGGATAAAGAAGGATTATCTACTGTGGTGGAAGTAAGCCCCATACTCAGTTCTGCACTACCTTTCGTTTTTATCTGTACTCCGCCTTTACCAAAGATCTTTTCAGCAGGACCTAAATCGAACTTCAAATTCGTAAAATCGAAATCATCTCCGTCACGTTTCACTAGATCACGATTCTTCTCGCGGTAATAATCTGACACCGAACGTTTCAGACTCCATTTTGCGTATTCCTCAGGGCTAAGTACAAGCGGTACACCTACCTCCTGACTTCCTGCACGTGTATGAATAACATAACAGTTCGATGCTTCATTATATTCTACCTCAGAAGTCAAATTCTGTGGATTGCGTAAATCCATAGGCCTTGCTCTCATATCAAGCAAGGTTAAGGGCACTGTTTTCTTTACCGAATACTTAACTCCAGAAGAGTCAACCGGAGCAAATGGAACCTGGATAGGAGCTCCTTCAGCTGTTCTAGCAGGAACAGAGGGTTCAGACGACAAAGTTGAAGCAGATGATTCGGAAGCCTCATTAAGCGGTTGAGTGGAAGTCGAAGAAGATAGAGTTAAGTAGGGTGCCTCCGAGATTGTGTTCCACGACATTCCTGCGCTCAGCGACAAACAGCCACCAATACTCAGCAATAGGGCAGATATGTAACCTCTGTTTTTCAATTTATTCGAGCACGTTTTTAGGCGAACAACTCTTCTAAAGACGTTTTAAAGCCTGTTTAATCACTTTCTCCACAGGAGCATCCGGTTCTTCTTTCAGAATAGCCAATACCACCTTTTGCGAAGCCACAGGCTGGAAACCCAACATTGTGAGTGCTTGTACTGCTTCACTTTGTACTGTATTATTTTCTGCACTAAAGCCAGATAAAGTACCATTTTCACCTGAAGCAGGAATATTTAACGCTAGAGCTACTTTATCTTTTAAATCAACCAATATACGTTGTGCTGTTTTCAAGCCAATACCTTTTACTGATTTCAAAAGAGTGGTGTTTTCAGTGCTAATTACAGTCGCTAATTCCTGTGGCGAATAGGCAGAAAGGATTGTACGTGCTGTACCTGCACCTACTCCACTTACCGAAATTAACAACAAAAATAGTTCACGTTCTTCTCTAGCAACAAAGCCAAAAAGTTGATGCGCATCCTCACGAATAGATTCATAAACATATAGTTTCGCTTGCTTTTTACCTTGAATGGCGGAATAAGTTCCTAACGAAATAAACAAACTATACCCTACTCCGGCAGTATCTAATACCGCTCTGGTAGGAGTCAACTCAGCAATCTCGCCTTTTATATAATCTATCATTTTAATCTTTACCTCTTATATAATAATACTACTTACAAACGCTTTCCTGCTTTGTTTATTGTACAGAAAGTTCCTTTTTAGAATTTTAAGAATATATTTTCAAAACATTCTCTGACTTTGAACAACATTCAACAAACTATTTCAGGAATAATTCAAAAAAAGAGCATCCATTTTGCTTGTTTTTTATTACATTTGCACCCAAAAGTAGTAAAATAAGATAAGAAAGACCTCAAGCAGAAAAACTTAAAACAACAATAAACAACAAAGCAATGAAAAAAATTAGAGCAGCCATCGTTGGATATGGCAACATTGGGAAATACGTTTTACAAGCTCTTCAAGCCGCTCCTGACTTTGAAGTAGCAGGTGTAGTACGCCGTGCTGGAGAAGAAAAAAAGCCTAATGAATTAAGCGAGTATCTCGTTGTCAAAGAAATTAAGGAACTACAAGATGTAGATGTAGCTATTTTGTGTACTCCCACGCGTAGCGTAGAGAAATATGCAAAGGAAGCACTTGCATTGGGCATTAACACTGTAGATAGTTTTGATATTCATACTAAAATAGTCGATTTACGTCGTGAATTGATGAGCGCAGCAAAAGCCAACAATTCGGTTTCTGTGATTTCGGCCGGATGGGACCCCGGAAGTGATTCTATTGTGCGTACAATGTTGGAAGCGATTGCACCTAAAGGTGTTACTTATACAAACTTCGGTCCAGGCATGAGCATGGGACATACCGTGGCTGTAAAAGCAATTGAGGGAGTAAAAGGAGCTCTCTCTATGACTATTCCTACCGGCACAGGTATTCATCGCCGTATGGTATATATTGAACTTGAACAAGGTTACAAATACGAAACAGTAGCTGCTGCAATTAAGGCAGATGCTTATTTCGCAAACGATGAAACTTACGTTACCGTAGTGCCGTGTGTAGACGATGTTATCGACATGGGGCATGGAGTCAATTTAGTACGCAAAGGAGTATCAGGCAAAACTCAAAACCAACGTTTTGAATTCAATATGAATATCAACAACCCTGCTCTAACAGGTCAGATTTTGGTCTGTGTAGCACGTGCGTCAATGAAATTACAACCCGGCTGCTACACTATGCCGGAGATTCCCGTAATAGATCTTCTACCCGGGGATCGCGAGGAGTTAATAGCACATTTAGTTTAATAATAAAATAATAAGATGTTAAATGCAGTAATATGGGATGTAGACCCCACACTCTTTACGCTCTTCGGACGTGAAATTCGTTGGTATGGATTACTCTGGGGAGTAGGTTTTCTTGTAGGATATTGGATGGTAGACCGTGTCTTCCGACATGAAAAATTACCGGAGCAGTGGATTGAAAAACTATTCATGTGGACTATACTCAGCTCCGTCATTGGTGCACGCCTAGGTCACTGCCTATTCTACGAACCCGAATATTACCTTGCACATCCTATTAGAATATTTGCAATCTGGGAAGGCGGTCTCGCCAGCCACGGGGGCGTCTTCTGCTTGATTGCCGCACTCTGCTTATTTTCTCGCCTTGTTACAAAGAAAAGTGTATGGTGGCTATTCGATCGAATGATCCCTGCAATCGGCTTTGCTTGTGCATGCATTCGCTTAGGAAATCTAATGAATTCGGAAATCTTTGGATTTCCAACAACTATGCCATGGGGCTTTTTATTCGTGCGATCAAGTGAATGGCAAACTCTTTATCCGGGGTTAGCTTGCCACCCCACACAAATTTACGAAATGATTTATTGCTTCGTAGCGATGGGAGTTGCTATGCTGATGTATTGGCGATTCCATCTTGAACGGCGTATCGGACTAATTACTGGGGTCAGTCTTGTTATTTTCTTTGGAAGTCGCTTCCTATTAGAGCTTTTAAAGAATCCACAAGTTGCTCGTGAAACGGGGATGTCGCTCAATATCGGTCAGCAATTGAGCATTCCACTTATTGTATTAGGCATTTATCTTATCATTACAGCACTAATTAAGCC
>JAGPIY010000017.1 GCA_018054715.1 Bacteroidaceae bacterium | reverse complement strand
TTAGGGATGGCAAAAGAGAAAAGCGTATACGTCTGTAAAGCGTGCGGATATGAGTCGACTAAATGGCAGGGGAAATGTCCTTCCTGCGGGGAGTGGAACACATTCGCTGAGCAGATTGTACGTAAACAGGCCTCCTCATTTCATGCAAGCTCATTGCTCGGAAGAGAAACAGCGGCAAACCCAGTATTACTCGCAGAAGTCGATGCTGCCGAAGAGGAGCGAATCGATATGGGCGATCAGGAACTCAATCGCGTATTAGGAGGCGGATTAGTCCCCGGCTCGTTAGTCCTTCTAGGAGGAGAACCCGGTATCGGTAAGTCGACTTTAATTATGCAGACCGTGATGAGGCTCGCTCATAAACGTGTGCTGTATATCTCCGGAGAAGAAAGTGCACGGCAGTTGAAACTACGTGCAGATCGTTTTGGTGAGATTGGAGAACATTGCTACATCTGCTGCGAAACTTCCTTAGAGCAAATCTTTGTACATGTAAAGAATGTCAAGCCCGACTTGCTAGTCATCGACTCCATTCAAACCATCTCTACCGAGAATCAAGAAACCGCTGCGGGCAGTGTAACGCAAGTGCGTGAATGTGCCGTCGCCATTTTAAAATATGCCAAAGAAAGTGATACCCCGGTATTGCTGATTGGCCATATTACCAAGGAAGGAATTCTTGCAGGCCCTAAAGTGTTGGAACATATCGTCGATACTGTACTCCAATTTGAAGGCGATCAACATTATATGTACCGTATTCTGCGTGCTATTAAAAATCGTTTTGGTAATGCCGCAGAGCTGGGTATTTATGAGATGCGACAAGATGGACTTCGCGAAGTGAGTAACCCTTCAGAGCTATTACTGACCTCCGATCGTGAAGGGATGAGCGGCATTGCCATCGGCTCAGCAATCGAAGGAATACGCCCTTTCCTTATCGAAGTTCAAGCTTTAGTGAGTAGCGCCGCTTATGGCACGCCACAACGTTCAGCTACCGGATTCGATACACGGCGTATGAATATGCTGCTAGCTGTACTCGAAAAACGAGTAGGCTTTAAGCTGATGCAGAAAGATGTGTTTCTGAATATTGCCGGGGGGCTGAAAGTGAATGATCCTGCTATCGACTTGGCTGTAATCAGTGCTATCCTTTCATCGAATATGGATAGCGAGATCGAATCTTCGCTATGCATGGCCGGAGAGGTAGGACTTTCTGGCGAGATCCGTCCGATAAATCGTATCGAACAACGCATCGCAGAGGCTGAGAAATTAGGTTTCAAAGGTTTTGTCCTTCCCCAACAGAACTTTCAACGGCTAGATGCCAAGCAGTTCGCCATAGAATTGCTTCCTGTAAAAAAGGTGGAGGAGGCCTTTCGCTGTTTGTTCGGATGAACAGACGCGACTCCTTATTAATAAAGTAAAGAACAAAAAATGATTCAAGAACTTCAACTTCGCCTTCTTCCAGAGATCGCAGGTCATGAGGGTAACCTTCGCAACTATTTAGCTGCCGAAAAAGGTATAGACCTCAACTCATTAATCTCAGTCCGTATTTTAAAGCGTAGCATTGATGCTCGGCACGGCCAAGTACTTATCAATTTAAAGGTGCGTTTGTATATCAATGAGATTGCAAAAGATGAGGCTTTTTTGCCTGTCGAATATAAGGTACTTCCTGAGAGAGCTCCTCAGGCTGTAGTGGTCGGTGCAGGCCCTGCCGGACTGTTTGCTGCTCTTCGACTCATTGAACTTGGGGTTAAACCCATTGTCGTGGAACGAGGTAAAGACGTTCACGAACGTAAGGTAGATATTGCCCGCATTTCACGTGAACAGACGGTAGATCCCGATTCGAACTATTCTTTTGGAGAAGGAGGAGCCGGGGCTTTTTCGGATGGTAAGTTGTATACCCGTAGCAAAAAACGAGGTAATACCGATCGTATCCTTCGAATCTTTTGTCAGCATGGAGCAAGTACGGATATTCTTGTGGATGCACATCCTCATGTGGGAACCGACAAACTTCCTCGTGTGATTGAAAATATGCGTAACACGATTCTTACTTATGGCGGAGAGGTTCATTTTCAGTGCTGTATGGAAGATTTTATTCTTCAAACTTCTGCTACAGGTGAACAGCAAGTTGTGGGAATTAGGACGCGCGATGGCAAGGAATTTAAAGGTCCGGTGCTTCTAGCTACCGGGCATTCGGCTCGCGACGTTTATGAGTGTCTTCATCGGAACAACATATTTCTTGAAGCCAAAGGTATTGCAGTGGGCGTGCGTGTAGAGCATCCTGCTGAACTAATCGATCAGATTCAATACCATTCGCCTGCCGGCCGTGGAGAATGGCTACCTGCTGCTGAATACAGCTTTGTTACACAAGTGCGCGATCGGGGAGTGTATAGTTTCTGCATGTGTCCCGGAGGTTTTGTAGTACCTGCGGCAAGTGGACCATCGCAAGTGGTAGTCAACGGAATGTCACCTTCTAACAGAGGCTCTAAGTGGAGTAATTCGGGTATCGTGGTTGAATTCCGTCCGGAAGATCTTCCGGAGCAATTTGCTGAACAAGGAGTGTTGGGGATGATGCGTTTTCAAGAAGACCTTGAAAAACAATGTTGGCTGCAAGGAGGATCGAAACAGATTGCTCCGGCTCAACGACTAGTCGATTTTACCCGTCGTAAGCTGGGAACAACCTTGCCCGAATCTTCTTATACGCCCGGATTGATTTCTTCACCGTTGCATTTCTGGTTACCAGAGGAGATTAGTACTCGTTTGAGCGAAGGCTTGCAGGCGTTTGGGCGTAATTCAAGAGGCTTTTTAACCAATGAGGCTTGCGTTATTGGAGTAGAAACCCGTACTTCAAGCCCCGTACGTATTCTGCGTGCCAACGATACTCTTCAACATGTCACTTTCAAAGGGCTTTATCCTTGTGGAGAAGGAGCCGGTTATGCGGGTGGAATTGTATCTGCCGGTATTGATGGCGAGCGTTGTGCCGAGAGTTTGGCTTCGCTCTTAAAATAAGAGAATACAATAGAGAACATGGAATACGCAATTATTTATCCCAATACGCTTCTTTGTCTTGGACTGGAACAACTGCTTCGTGAATTTAGCCCTACCTGTGTAGTACGCTCTTTTTCCGATTTTCCGTCGTTTGCGGATGATACGCCGGATATGTATGCGCGTTATTTCGTGTCCTCGCAGACTTATGCGCTTTACAATCCTTTCTTTTTGGCTCGAAAGGAAAAGACGATATTACTGCTTCATGATACTACCGTGCATGCTTTGCCGGCGAATACCTCTGTTTTAAAATTAGAAAGTTCGCGTGAAAGTCTTGCGAAAGATCTTAGCGCTTTACTGGCAGAACAACGTACTTCTGAATCGTTAGAAGGCAGTGAACACGAACTTTCTCTGCGAGAAATAGAAGTACTTGTGCTGGTTTGTAAGGGGTTTATAAATAAAGAGATAGCAGATAAGCTCTGTATCTCTCTTACTACGGTGATCACTCATCGCAAAAATATAACAGAGAAACTAGGCATTAAGTCGGTTAGCGGATTAACCATCTATGCGGTAATGAATGGTTACATTGCTCCCGATAGTATCTAGTCGAAAAGAAGTGAAAAAGCACAGAAAGAATTAGCAACTTCCTCAAGTAAAACGATGAGGAAGTTGGGTAATGAGAATACTCTTTTGCAAGAGTAAAAGAACCTTGTCAGAAATAGAAGTTTATTCTTAGGAAAAAGCAGTTCTCTTCTATCTCAATTTTATCTTCTCGTGCTAGCCAGCCTATAGCTGTCCATAACTCACAATCATCTAAGTGAGATTCACGCTCAAGGCTTTCAAGATCCCACCTTTCCCCATTGCTTAGGAGTTTCCAAATGATACCTGCATTTGTTCCAATTTGTTTCTTTTTCATACTACCCAATCTTTTTAGTTCGAAATAAAAATATACAGGGTAAAGATAAGAAGAAAGCAAAATAAACTCAAGAAAAGTAGGTTAATTTACATTAATACCCCCCGAAATATGAACTAAAGTTTAAAGCTTTCCCAGAGATTTGACTCTGGAACGGGGGCCGTTATTGTAATTTCTTCTTTTGAGATGGGGTGTATGAATGAGGCTTTGCGCGAATGCAGTGAGATACCTCCATCCGGATTAGAACGAGGAAAACCATACTTCAAGTCGCCTTTAATAGGGCAACCGATCTTGGCCAGTTGGCAGCGGATCTGATGATGCCTTCCGGTAAGAAGATTTATTTCTAATAGGTAGTAATTGTCCGAATGGCTTATTATTCGGTAACGCAGAATCGCTTTTTTGGAGTTAGGCACCTCTTTATCGTGAGCCGTGCTTTTATTTAAGCGCTCATTTCGTGCGATATAATGAATTAACTCGCCCTCCTCTTCAGGAGGACGAGTTTTTACAATAGCCCAATAAACCTTATGTATCTCACCTGTGCGGAACATTTCGTTCATGCGGCTTAACGCTTTACTCGTTTTAGCCAAAAGAACAAGTCCCGATACAGGGCGATCCAGTCGGTGAGTTACTCCACAAAACACATTTCCGGGTTTTCCGTATTTCTCTTTCAGGTACAACTTAACTTGTTCCGAAAGAGGTTCGTCGCCGGTTTTATCGCCTTGTACGATTTCGTGGCAAGTTTTGCTTACCGCAATCAGATGATTGTCTTCGTAGATAACTCTCACTTGGTTTTTACATGTTCATACCGCCGCAGCAGTGGATTACCTGTCCGGTTACATAAGAAGAAAGATCGGAAGCCAAGAAAGTAGCTACATTAGCAACATCTTCGGGAGTACCTCCGCGACGTAGTGGAATAGCTTTTGCCCATTCCGTTTTTACTTCTTCAGAAAGTTGGTTCGTCATATCGGTGATGATGAAGCCCGGTGCAATAGCGTTCGCACGGATGCCACGTGAACCCACCTCTTTAGCGATCGATTTAGCAAGGCCAATCATACCCGCTTTCGAAGCAGAGTAGTTACATTGTCCTGCATTACCCGATACACCTACCACAGAAGCCATATTGATGATGCTACCTGCTTTTTGACGCATCATGATAGGAGTCAATGCATGTACGAAGTTGAATGCCGATTTAAGGTTCACATTGATCACCATATCCCATTGTTGTTCGCTCATACGCATCATTAATCCGTCGCGTGTGATACCTGCGTTGTTTACGAGGATATCAATGTGGCCGAAATCTTTCACAATTTCCGAAACCACACGTTCGGTATCTGCAAAGTCTGCTGCGTTCGAAGCATAGCCTTTACCTGTTACGCCAAAGGCTTCAATTTCTTTTTCTGTATTTTTTGCATTTTCATCAATCGCAAGATCAGTGAATGCTACATTTGCACCTTCTGAAGCAAATTTTAGGGCAATAGCTTTGCCGATACCGCGTGCAGCACCGGTAATAAGAGCTGTCTTTCCTTCTAATAATTTCATTTGTTGTTTTCTTATAAATTAATTAATAATTCTCATTTTTGTTTGTTTTGATACCCTTTAAAGCCCCTAGTACCATGTCGCTCACCACCTTTTTGCGTTGCACAGGTTGTGCAGCACCGGTTAATTTTCCTAGAATGTACGGCACTTCGATGCCTTTTACACAATAATGAATAATTTTGGCTGTCATGTCTATATCTTCAATGACGAAGAGTCCGCTTCCTACTCCTTCTACCAATAAGGTTCTGATAAGTGCAATTTCTTTCGCATCGAATTTACGTCGTACATTTTGTACCCGCATGATGTCGCGAAAGAAGTTAGCGCGCAAATTACCGTTTCGATGCACTACTGTACGTATCGTGTCAAGCCTGGCAAAGATAAGGTCGATCAGCCTTTCATCGGGAGGCGTTTTTCGAGCAGCTACTTCAGTGAGCATTTCTGAGAGGATATCCAGTTCAGTTTCTACTACTGCATCGTAGATCTCTTCTTTATTTTTAAAATGACTATACACTGTACGCCGTCCTTTTCCTGAGGCCACAGCGATGTCATTGACAGTTGTATTCGGAAATCCATCACGTGCAAAGAGTTGCCGTGCTACTTCTACAATTTGTTTTTTGGTTTTCTGAACTGTCATTGCATTCGCGTTAGGGGTTTTTGTCTTGTTTTATTATAAATATCCTGCAAATGTACACATTTTGTGGATTAAGTGCAAGAAAAAGCTGCTTTTTTTGCACTGTTTTGGCTATAATGTGCTGAATTGTCTTTCTTTAACAAAAATAAGTCATGAAAAATTTGTGGGCTTAGAAAAAAGCCGTACCTTTGCACACGCAATACAGAAATCGCGGAGTGGAGCAGTTGGTAGCTCGTTGGGCTCATAACCCAAAGGTCGTTCGTTCGAGTCGAGCCTCCGCAACAAAGAAAAGGATTTAGCAATCTATTTAGGTTGCTAAATCTTTTTTCAAAAAGAGAAATGCATTGCAAAAACATATTATAGATCGCGGAGTGGAGCAGTTGGTAGCTCGTTGGGCTCATAACCCAAAGGTCGTTCGTTCGAGTCGAGCCTCCGCAACAAAGAAAAGGATTTAGCAATTGTAAGGTCGCTAAATCCTTTTTAGTTTATAGAAAAAAGCAGGACGACATGAAATATACTTTAGCCTTTGATGTCTACGGAACGCTGATAGATACATCAGGAGTATTCAATTCTTTACGCCAAATGATTGGTGAAAAAGCAAAACTTTTCATGGATACATGGAGAAGCAAACAGCTGGAATATTCTTTTAGGCGAGGATTAATGAACAAATACACGGATTTTTCTGTGTGTACGAAAGATTCATTAGAGTTCTGTTGTAAAATGTTCAGAACTGATTTAACCAGCGAACAAAAGGAAGCTCTGATGAATGAGTATTCCGTTTTGCCAACCTTTGCTGATGTTGAGGCTGGATTGAAAGGTTTAAAAGAATCCGGACATAAATTATTTGCTTTTTCAAATGGTAGCGGAAAAGCAATATCAAAACTTTTAACGAATGCGGAAATTATTGACCTGTTCGACGGAATCATAAGTGTAGATGGGGTCGGTGTTTTTAAGCCAAGTCCTTTTGTTTATGAATATTTCAATAAGGAAACTAATTCAACAAAGTCAGATACTTGGCTAATTTCAAGTAATCCTTTTGACGTAATCGGAGCCATCTCATATGGGATGCATTCTGCTTGGGTACAGCGTAGCGAAGATTCAATATTTGACCCTTGGGGCATTGAGCCGACAAGAATCATTAAGAAGTTGACCGATTTACTTTTGGAATTGGAAAAATAGATCTACCTTTTTTATCAGTCTTCCTCTTCTGTTAAAAAAGAAGAAAAAAAAGTCCCGATCGGAATATGTTACCGATCGGTTACTTATCTTTGTGACCGAATAGTAACATAAACAAATGCAGTATGGAAAAGGAAGCAGTGAAAAGTAGATCCGCCACTGAGCAAAAGCTAGTCGATGCCGTGCATCAATTGGTGGAAGAAAGGGGCTTTGAGGGATTAGGCATAAATGCTGTGGCAGCAAGTGCCGGCGTTTCAAAAATGTTAATATATCGTTATTTTGGTTCATTGGATGGATTAATAGCGGCTTACATCGCTCAGTATGATTTCTGGTTGAATTTTGATTTGAAGTTGCTTAAGGAAGAAGACTTGAGCGATTTTATCAAGCGCATACTTACCCGCCAAATTCAGTTGATGCGCGATAATTATGTACTCCGACGACTCTATCGATGGGAACTCACCGCGGAGAATGCGATGGTAAAAGAGCTACGACAGCGGCGAGAAGAGAAAGGGATACAGATGGTGGCATTGTTAAGCCAACTTTTAAATCGTCCGCTTTCTGAAGTAGCCTTTTTGGCAACGTTACTCAACTCCTCGATCAGCTATTTGGTGCTATTCGGTGAAAATTGTTCCATCTATAACGGCATTAAGATAGGAGAGGATGCCGGTTGGCGACAGATAGAAAAGGGTATCAGTGACTTGATAGATCTGTGGTTATTAAAAAAGCATTAAGTAATGAAAATTCTAAATTTTATCGCAGCACTTCTTCTATTAGCCTCTTGCGCTTCTTGCAACAACGATTTAGTTGAATATCAAAAGAACGATATCAAAGTATCCATTGAACCGGGTAGTACCTACTTGCACGATTTCCCTCTTTTCTTGGGCCTCGACAAGAAGAATCCTCCTCAGATGGCTATTTGGGTGGAAGATTTGCACGGCAATTACCTGACCACCATTTATGCCACCCATAAAATAGCTACTCAAGGTTGGCAATTCTCCGGTGGTAACCGACGGAAAGAAGCTCTGCCTTGCTGGTGCTATGCACGTGGAGTGAAGTATGAAGACGGACTTTACTTACCTACCAAAAAGCAACCCCTTACCGACGGAATCTCAGGAGCAACTCCTACCAAAGGCTATAATGTGAAGATGAGGCCGAATGGTACGTTGCAGCAGTTCGTGGTAAAAGTGGAAGTGAATCATTCTACCGACTTCAACGACAGCTATCCCAAATCGGCAAAGCCGGGCGATGCAAACTATTCCGGTGGTTCGGAAGGAAGCGGCCAACCTGCCGTGGTGTATGCCGCAACCGTCGATTTAACATCCGGAGCTAAAAGCTTTCAAGCTCAGTTGATAGGGCATAGCAGTCCCGATGGAACCAACGGTACAGTAATTCCCGATGTGTCTTCGCTTACCACTGCATTGGCTATCATAAAACAAATTACAATCATCGTACAGCAATGAAAACAAAAATAGGTATCCTTATATTGACCTTTGCAGTCACTACCGCATGGGGGCAAACTACCGCCGATCGTTTCTCGTATGCCGCCACTGTTGGTACAGGCATCGCAATGAGTACCCCTTCCAAAACGCCCGTCACAGGTTATCTGTTGGGTTATTATAAGGTTAGCTCTCGCTGGGCTGTGGGGCTTGGAACGGGGCTTGCCGTCTATGAGAAAACCCTTTTGCCTGTTTTCGCTACCGCTAAGTTCCGTATAGCCAAACCTAGGCTCTTCACCCCTTATTTGGAATGTGGCGTAGGCTATTCGTTTGCTTTGTCGAGAAACACAAACGGAGGTCTTTATTGGTCGCCGACTCTCGGTACAGAAGTAGCCCTTTCTCCTCACCTAAAGCTCCTCGTAGGCTTGGGTTACGAGTTCCAAGCTTTGGAACGTCTGAAAACCCATCAGGATAACTACTTCAGCACTGCGTTCCAAGAACATCTAAGTCACAATACCATTGCCCTGAAAGTAGGGGTCGCTTTCTAACTTAAAAAATTAGAAGTTAATTAACAGAGAAAAAGCATTCATTTTAGAATAAATTTATATCTTTGCCACAGAATGGTTTCCGAATTACCGAGTAAGGTAAAGAGGAATTAAAAGGGAATCCTGTGTAACTCAGGAACTATCCCCGTAGCTGTAAGTTGTGCCTCACTATATATTATTTATATATAAGGATATATAAGGCGATGTTTCGACATTCTTTGCCACTGACTGTTAAGGTTGGGAAGGCGTCGTAACCTAAAAACGAGTCAGAAGACCTGCCATTTAGTGACCATGATTCAGAGCTTTCGGGTGAAAGGCGATAGAACATTATCTTCGTATATTGCCTATCTCAAGAAAACTTCTGTGCATGTGAAACCGGGATTTTGTTTCATTATTTAAACTATATGTATGCTTAATTCAGAAGTTTTCATTATTAAAAGAGATGGCAAGAAAGAACTGTTTTCTATCGATAAGATAAAGAATGCAGTGGCAAAAGCCTTCTTGTCGGTAGGGAGTTTTGCCACCCAGGAAGTAATTACCAACCTGCTCAGCCGTGTAAGTATCACCAACGGAGCCAGTGTAGAAGATATCCAAAACCAAGTGGAGATCGCCTTAATGTCGGAGCGATATTACAATGTAGCCAAGTCGTACATGCTCTATCGGCAAAAACATTTGGAAGATCGTGAGGTGCGCGACAAACTCTGCTTCCTGCTCGACTATTGCGAAGCTCAGAATCCGGCTACCGGTAGTAAGTTCGATGCCAATGCCAACGTTGAGAATAAAAACATAGCCACCTTAATCGGTGAACTTCCCAAGTCGAACTTCATCCGCCTAAACCGTCGACTGCTCACCGACCGCCTTAAAGAACGTTACGGCAAAGAGTTGGCCGACCGCTACCTCGATTTGCTCAACCATCACTTTATTTATAAGAACGACGAAACCAGTCTGGCCAACTATTGTGCCAGCATCACCATGTATCCGTGGCTCATCAACGGCACGATGTCTATTGGCGGAAACTCTACCGTACCCACCAATCTGAAATCCTTTTGTGGCGGTTTTGTAAACATGGTCTTCATGGTTTCCAGCATGCTCAGCGGAGCGTGTGCCACTCCCGAATTTCTGATGTACATGAATTATTTTGTGGGTCTGGAATATGGCGACGACTATTACAAGCATGTTGATGAAGTAGTCGACCTGTCGAAACGTCGCCGCACCATCGATAAAATGATCACCGATTGTTTCGAGCAAATCGTCTACTCCATTAATCAACCTACCGGAGCCCGGAACTTCCAAGCTGTATTCTGGAACATCTCATATTACGACCGTTACTATTTCAACAGCCTCTTCGAAAACTTCGTATTCCCCGATGGTAGCAAACCCGACTGGGAGTCGCTTTCGTGGCTGCAAAAACGCTTCATGAAGTGGTTCAACAAAGAACGCACCCGCTCCATTCTTACCTTCCCTGTAGAGACGATGGCCTTGCTGACCAAGGACGGCGATGTACTCGATGAAGAATATGGCGACTTTACAGCGGAGATGTATTCCGAGGGTCATTCTTTCTTTACTTATATGAGCGACAATGCCGACTCGTTGAGCAGCTGTTGCCGTTTGCGTAACGAAATACAAGACAACGGATTTAGCTATACCTTGGGTGCAGGAGGTGTATCTACCGGTTCGAAGAGTGTACTCACCATCAACCTAAATCGCTGCATCCAGTATGCCGTAAAGGCTGGTCTTCCTTACCTCTCGCTCTTGGAAGAGGTGGTCGACTTGGTGCACAAAGTACAACTCGCTTACAACGACAACTTGAAACTGTTGCAAGAAAAAGGCATGCTTCCGTTGTTTGATGCGGGTTATATCAATTTAAAACGTCAGTACCTCACCATTGGGGTCAATGGTTTAGTAGAGGCGGCCGAATTCATGGGCATTGAAATAAAAGACAATCCCGACTATGAGAAATTCGTTCAACAGGTACTCGGACTGATCGAGACCTACAACAAGAAATATCGTACCAAAGAGAACCTATTCAATTGTGAGATGATACCCGCCGAGAATGTCGGTGTGAAACATGCCAAATGGGATCGCGAAGATGGTTATCTCAGCCCTAGAGACTGTTATAACAGTTATTTCTATATCGTAGAAGATGAATCTTTAAACGTCATCGACAAGTTCCGTTTGCATGGAAAACGCTACATCGAGCATCTCACCGGTGGTTCGGCTCTTCATCTGAACTTGCTCGAACATCTCAGTAAAGCGCAGTACCGCCAACTGATGCGTGTCGCAGCCATCGAAGGTTGCAACTACTTCACTTTCAACATTCCCAATACCGTTTGCAACGAATGTGGACATATCGATAAACGTTATCTGAAAGAATGTCCCACTTGTCACAGCAAGGATGTGGATTACCTCACCCGCGTGATTGGCTACATGAAGCGAGTCAGCAACTTCTCGGAAAGTCGGCAAAAGGAGGCCGCCTTGCGTTATTATGCTCCGGTACGTTAACTACGACATCGTCTTTCAGGAGATCCCCGGTGAAGTCACTTTAGCCCTAAACCTCTCGAACTGCCCCAACCGCTGTTCGGGTTGCCACAGCCCTTACCTCCAAAATGAGATAGGGGATTTCCTTACTGAAGAGGTTCTGTCGAACCTGCTTGCCACCTATAAGGGGGGTATCACCTGCATCTGCTTCATGGGTGGAGATGCTTCCCCCTGCGAAGTGCAGCAATTAGCCGAATATCTTCGTCGCGAAGCCCCTATAATGCTAAAGTTAGGGTGGTATTCCGGTCGATCGCAATTGCCGAAAGATCTTGATTTTCAGTACTTCGACTACATTAAGTTAGGTCCTTATCAGCAAGAACTTGGCGCCCTGAAATCACGTGCCACCAATCAACGTCTTTATCAGATTGTCGATCAAAAGATGATCGACATTACTTCGTGCTTTTGGAAATAGGCGTTTTTGCATCATTAAGAATAAAATCCAGTAAATTATAAGAAATGGAAGTCTGAGAATGTGCACTACAATCGATGGTAAGATACTACTATTAGGTTAAAATTTAACGGTTGCAATGTGTGGGAGTAATTCTGATTATTGCAACCGTTTCTTTTAACATTCGCCTTAATAAATGCATAATGGATAAACGGTTCTTTATTTTTTAACGAACCGTTTATTTCTTAATAACTGCCATATGTATCTTTTGGCATGGCATTTGAACTATATACAGTATAGCTACCTCGGCCAAAAGTATTCTTTTTTTGTAGGAAAGGGATATTAGCTTGTTTCTATGAAAACAAGAAGAGAATGCGGACTGTCTATTTCATTCTATTTTGGTAAACGCCATGCCATAATGAAAGGGTAGTTATAAAAATAACAAGTTAGTTACCACGATTAAAAAAGAAAAAGATGAAGATTTATAGAATTGGAGGATCATCAATTGATTCAATAGAAAAAGTAAAGAGTGTAGCAAACGTCATCCGTGACGATGCTCCGAAAGTAGTAGTTCTCTCTGCCCCCTCAGAGGCGGTAGTTAGTTTGCAAAAAATAGCGGCTTATTTCTTTAGTCGTGAAATCGAAAAAGCGCATGAGGCCATTACGCGACTTGAATTTAGAATTTTCGAATTCCTAAATAAGCTACTGAATACAGAAGGTATTAGAGAACGCGCACTAAACTATATACTCAGTTGTTTGCGTGTGATTTGGACTTTTGCCAGGGAAACCTTAAAGCCTATCGAAGAAAAGCAGATTGTAGCACAGGGCGAACTCATTACTTCCGCTTTGTTTAGTTTCTACCTCGAAGAGCAAGGGGTGAAAAATGCATTCCTTCCCTCCACAGAATTTCTTAAAACAGGTACTGACCGAAATTTGGATATGCATTATCTGAAAACCCGCCTCAAAGATATTCTTTTAGTTCATAAAGATACTCCGACCCTCATCACACAGGGCGATGTTTGCGTAAATGCGTACGGTAGAATCGATAATCTGAACAACAAAGAAAGTAACTATAGTGCTTTATCCATAGGCACTGCCATCGAAGCAGAGGAAGTGAAAATAGTATCTCCGTCTCTTTAAAACCGGATACGCATCAAAATGGGGTAGTGATTCTACTAAAATGAAAAGGCTTTTTGCCGTTTAAAATGAATCCGAATTTATAATATACTGAATATAAATAGCTTGTGATTTTGTAAATGCTTTGGCATAGAATTGGAATATACTAGTATTGAAATTAATATTAGTAACCAATAAAAAGGAAAATCATGGGCACAATAATTGGATTTCTATTCTGTTGCATTATTGATGCATACTGTTTAGAGCTTTTCCCAAAGAATAGGTTCAAGAAGAATAAGAAAAGGGACTAAGCGTGCATCCCACCTCCTATTTGAACAATCGGAAAACTAGAAGCGTTCTTCAAAGAGCATCTCAAATAAATGGGTAAATAGCTCTGTTAAGATTATATGTTTCTGTCTGCCTAACAATTTATGAATCAATTATTAGTCAATTCCGCAATAGTTTTGTTGATAAATTTAGCTTTATCCTTTTTTACCTCTATCAATATTGTTTTTATTTCTTCTGTTATAGGAAAGTATTTTTCTGACCACAAACCTATCTCAATCAGTATTGGAAGTAGATCAACACCAATTTGGGTTAACTTATAGTATCCTTTTGATTTACTTTCCGGATCGTCTAATTTTTCAATGATTTTATTTTCTTCCAATGCCTGTAACTTTGTGACTAAAATATTAGTCGCTATCCCTTCTGCTGATTTTAAGAAGTCAGTATATCTGCACTTCTTTGAAAACATTAAATCTCTGATAATCAATAATGACCATTTGTCTCCCCAGATGTCGAGCGAACAACTAATTGGGCAATCTGATCGTTTTTTAATCTTTTTCATAAAAAATATTCTTATTTACTTGCAATTTGCAAGTAAAGATAATACATTATATTAATATACACAAGAATGGAGAAGAATAAAAAAGTATTTGAGCCAATTAAATTGGCAGGAATAACATTCCCAAACCGAATTCTCAGATCGGCAACCTATGAAGGAATGAGCGATGAAAATGGCAGGCCTACAGAAAAATTGTTGAAAAAATACATCGCATTATCTAAAGGAGGTGTTGGTGGAATTATTACTGGCTTTATTGGAGTGAATCAGCAAGGAAAAAGTACTGGTCATTATATGTCGGTGATAAATGATGCAGAAACTGTAAAAGCTTACAAAGAATTAACCACGAAAATGCATGAGATGGGAACTCCCATTGTTGCACAATTAAATCATTGTGGTGGTCAGACAAAAGAAAAATCCACAGGTATGCCGGTTATTGCACCTTCAAAAACAGCTGATTATAAGGCCAAAGAAATGACCACGGCTGAGATATCGGAAGTGATAGAAGCGTTTGTTCAAGGAGTAAAAAGAGCAAAAGAGGCAGGCTTTGATGGTGTACAAATTCATGTGGCGCATGGGTATCTACTTTCAGAATTTGTTTCACCCAGAATGAATAGAAGAACAGATGAATGGGGAGGAAATACCGTAAATCGCTTCAGAATCATCAAAGAAATATTTGAACAATCAAGAAAGGAAGTAGGCAATTATCCTATGATTGTAAAAATGAATGGTTTTGAGACATTGAAAAATGGGCTGACTGTTGAAGAAACTGTAAAAATAGCCAGGCTGTTAGAGCAGGTTGGTTGTGATGGAATTGAAGTTTCAAATGGAACTGTAAAAGCTGGATTGGCAACAATACGAGGTGAAGTGCCTTGGGAACTGATGGTGGCACAAAATAATAAGCTGAATAAGCTGCCTCGCTTTGTAAAAGGAATTATCGGTGTTGCTGCTAAGGGAATATTTCCTCAACCTCAACCCAAAAGCTTATATAATTTAGATGCTGCAATGTTGATCAAGAAAGCAGTAAATATCCCCGTAATTGTTGTAGGTGGTATTACGAACTTAGAGGACATAGAAGATATCATTAATAATGATAAATGTGATATGGTTTCTATGTCTAGACCATTTATAGTAGAGTCTGATTTGGTAAATAAGTTCAAAACAGAAAAACAAACGCAATCAAAATGTATTCAATGTAATTTCTGTATAATCGGTTCGGAAAGTGGACCTCTTAGATGTTATTACGGAAAAGTTCCAAAAAACGTATAGTTGCAACAGTAATCATAGTTTTAATAAAAAAGAAGAATCATGGAATTAAAAGGAAAAACAATATTGATCACAGGTGGTACGGCAGGTATAGGCTTGGAAGCCGCAAAGCAATTTTTAGCCAATGGCGCAAAGGTTATTATCACCGGAAGAAATCAAGCAAAATTGGATGAAGCCACAAAATTACTTCCAGGTTTAACTGCTTCCATTCAAAGTGATGTGGCTAATCCGGCAGATGCACAGTCACTTTTCGATAAGGTAAAGGCTTTAGGTGGAATTGACATTCTGTACAATAATGCCGGAATTATGGGATCAGGCCAGAATTTAGGATTGGCAAATGATAAAAACTTTGCAGTGGCAGAGTCTGAAATTAGTGTCAATTACTTGGGAGTAATTCGACTGAACAATGTTTTTTTGGATATGTTGAAATCGAGAAAAGAAGCCGCCATCATCAACACGTCCTCAGCGTTAAGTCATGTCCCATTGAATCTTGCGCCAACTTATTCTGCGAGCAAAGCCGCTGTTCGTTTTTATACAGTCGCTTTAAGAGATCACTTGCAACTTGCAAATTCTAATGTAAGGGTGTTTGAACTTCAGCCACCGGCAGTGGCCACTGAAATGACCAAAGATATGGGGATACGAACAATTTCGCCCAAACAGTTAATCGAAGCATTAATCAATGGTATTAAAAAGAACAAGTACACCATTCGTGTGGGCGTTGCAACATTGCTTTATGTCATTAACCGAATTTCGCCGAAGCTGGCTTACAAAATAGTAAACACAGTAAAAAATGCCGAAGTATTGAAATCATTAGCGGCGGAAGTACCGGAATAAGACTAGCCATTATTAAAAAGCCGTGCCTTCGCTATTCAGCGAAGGCACGGCCAACTACTTTAATTTATCTAGAAAATCATTTCACAATGAAGACTTTTCCTTTTATCAGGTAGATTCCGGCTTTCAGTGAAACGAAAGTACTACCGGCAGCTGCAGATACCGTTTTAACCAAGCGACCATCCTCGGTGTAAATCGCGATAGGAGTCTGTGTCGCAGTTTCTATCGTCACTCCACCTTCAGCGTTGAATACATTCACAGTTTCCGTTGTTCCGGCTTTAACGTTGTCGATACCTACAAGAGAAGTACCTAAGTAAGATAGAGTCACATTGTCGAGTGCAGATACCGTCATGTGAGCAGCCTCGTAGCGTACGCCAACTTCCAAAGTACCATCCGTAACCAATACATTATTTACTGTAGCTGTACGGCCGCCTGTAGTTGGGAAACCGAAATAAGATTCTTTGTCGATAGTCAACTCAGTTTGTTGTGCATTCCCATATAGATGTATTCCGGTGCCTGTTTCAATCACAAGGTCCTCTTCCTGCCCTTCCCACATCTCAGTATAGGCAGCACTCAAAGTATAAACTCCGTTAGGCAAGCCCGATACAATTTGATAAACACGTCCAGTCTTTCCGGTTGCAGCATCATCGGTGCCGTTCCATGTTTGTAAGAAATTCCCCGTGAGTAATGTGAAATGTCCATCTACCGATTGAGTGTGGAAATCCGAAATATTCGTGTCGTCTATCCAAGGAGAAGCAGAGCCGCTTTCCATATCTGCATTTGGAATAAAACTAGTCATATTTAGTGGATTAGTAGCAGAAGCAGTAGAAAGCAAATAAGTCCATACTGCAGTGCCTAATTTAATAGCTTCATTACGAGCTTCAGCTGCATTTTCAAGAGCAGCGTCGTAAGCTGATTGTGCTGCAACGATAGCAGTATTCAGTGCTACTGCATTTCCACCCGTTGCCGTTGCATATACTACATTTGCATTTGCAATAGAATCACTTAATACCGTATATGCAGTTATAGAAGTATCTGCATTTGCGATAGTCACTCCTAGTGCTGTGCCTGCTTCTTCCAATTCTGTTTTCGTAGGTTCACTCTTCACGATCACGTTTTCAGCTTTTGTGATTGCTTGGTTTAAGGCATCCGAAACCGTTTGTTGCATTTTCTTTCCTACCACACTACTTTTTGCTCCATCAATTTGTTTTTGGAGCGCTGCAATCATTTCTGTAGAGTTGAATCCTTTGTAAAATAATTGTACATTGTCGAGAGCCGAAACCGTCATGTGGGCTCCCTCATATAACGTTCCTAATTGCAGTGTGCCATCCGAAACTACCACATTGTCGACTGTTGCCGTACGTCCGCCAATTGTTGGAAAACCATAGTAAGAAAGTTTGTCGATGGCTAATTCCGTGCGACTATCATTGGCAAACAGATAGGCATTTGTGCCCGTCTCAATCACAAGATCCTCTTCCTGCCCTTCCCACATCTCAGTATAGGCAGCTGTTACTTTGTAAGTTCCGTTGGGCAGGCCTGTAGCCAGCTGATATACTTTACCTGTTTTTCCAATTGCAGCATCACTAGTGCTGTTCCATGTTTGCAAGAAATTGTTGGTAAGCAACGTGAAATGTCCACTTACAGCTTGTGTATGGAAGTCCGAAATATTCGTTGCATCCACCCAAGGTTCGTACGTGCCGTTCTCCATGTCCGCATTTTGCAAAGCATAAGCAGTAACATCCACCGGAGTATCTCCTGTAGCATTAGCTACCAAGAAAGTGAAGATACCTTTCTTAACGGTTTGTATCATATCTGCAACCGTTTCTTGCGTTGATTCAGGAGAATTTGCTTCGTCTTCTCCTATAGCGATAATAGCTTTAAGATCACTTTCCCCATTTTGTCCGGTCGTTTCGTCGATCACCTGGTATGCTTTATTTAGCCAAATCATCAATTCTCCTTTAATATCTACTTTGTAAATTCTCCAGAAAATGCCATACGTACTACTCGTGGTAAAATCATCATAGCTATAATCAGCCTTATCCCGCCATAAAGGATAACCTGCAGATTGGTCGGCATAATTTACGCCTATATAATTGCTGCCTGTTTCAGTGGAATTTTTAATTTTAAAAATGCCGCTAGTTGCTACATCAAGATTCCAAGTGCAATTTTTATTGTAAGCCTTGATGTACACATCCCAAGCATTACTACCTCCATTAAGATAGACCTCCGAAGCAGCATGATTGCCTGCGATGCCATCCGATGAACTCTTTACTAAGAATTGGTATCCATTTGTATGGTTACCTTCCTCAATAAATTGGATGCTTGTATTATCCGAAGTAAATGTAGTGAGGTTAGCCTGATTTCCATTTCCTAAGGCCAGACCGATACGTATTTCTTGAAACACAACGACATC
>JAGPIY010000134.1 GCA_018054715.1 Bacteroidaceae bacterium | reverse complement strand
TAAATCTACTGCATATTGCTTCAACTGAGTAGTGTCGGCTGTACTAGCAAGCAAATCGTATGAATCCTGTGCATCTACAAGCAGAGTTACAGCTGTGCTATAAGTGCTCATAGCTGCAGTAGTAGCGATTTGGGCTTTGGCATAAGTTACATAAATAGCCAAATCTTTCTTCAACGAAGCATAAATATCGCTAGTTGCATCAGAAGCAGAAAGTGCTGCATCTATATTTCCTATTTTAGTGGAGATAAATTCAGGCAGTTCATGAGATACATTTACGTCAGCAGCCAAATTATTTAAAGTGGTATAGGAACCGGCTTTAAATGTAGTCATTGCGCTAATAGCAGTATTAGCAGCATCAATAGCTGTTGTTAAAGCTGCAATACTAGCTGCATCTGCTGTAGCTGACTCTGCAACAGTGATTGCTGCCTGCAAAGCTGTGCGATCTGCTACAAGCATATTGTCAGGGGTATTGGCAAGCCCTTTGGCTCTCTCTATTAAAGTTGCCAATGTTTCCGCATCGGTAAGAGTAGAGTAAGATAAACTGTAATTATCGGAAATGCACCAGTTAGCATACGCACCAACTAATTTATAACCGATTTTCAGCGTACCGTTTGTCACTAACGCAGAAGCCGAATAGGTAGCCGGTGAAGAAACATTTTGAGCAACTGTAATTGGAGTTAATCCATCGTTTGCAAAAAGGTAGATTCCATCAAGGTTTCCTGTAGAGGCCTGATCGTTAGCAGACACAGCTGCAGTAACAGTGTATACACCAGAAGGCAAATCGGTAATAGTCTGAGAGAATGATGCAGTAACAGGAACACCACTAGGTGTCCATATCTCATATGCATATGTTCCGGTAAATAGATCTTGGTCATCTGTCAAACCATCATAACCGTCCTGAGAAATCACATTTGGAGTTGGAGTACCTGTTGTCGTCCAGACTGTTTTGCCGCTTTCCATATCCGCATTTTTTATAACAAACGAAGCATCAATGGTGGTTCCCGGAGTAGAAGCTCCTGAGAAACGGAATACCTTAATTGCTGCTTTTAAAGTTGTAACCATTGCCTCAAAATCTGCTTTGAAGCCTTCAGTTTCACCTGTTAATAGAGCATGAGCTTCAGTTTCCACTTTATCAAGATCAGCAACACCCGAATATTCTTTATGAAGACCTAGCAATTCATATGCTTGTTGATCCAATGCGTCTAATTGAGTATATACTGCAGCAGAAGAAAGACACTCTTGATAGACCGCATTCATCTCGTCATATTTGGCCATCAATTCCTCGGAACTGGTTGAGTTCTCGATCAAGGTTTCAGCCTCATCTTTCAATGCATTCAGTTTTGTGCTATAACCGGAAGGATAAATCTGATCAAAACTCATGTCAGCTACTGTTTGACAAAGCTTTTGAAGTAGTGTTTTATAAAGATCAGCACCCTGAGCTTTCGCTCCCCAAACTTCGAACTCAGAAATACCTGTAGAAACACTGCTCGTCATGCTCAAACGAATTTTAGTCGTAGTAATCTGGTTCACATTCATCACATTGAAAACATCAAGAGCAGCACCTATTTCGCCAAGCGACATCCAAGTTCCATTTTCGTCATACTGAACTTCTGTGCTAGTTGGTGCAAGAAGACCTCCACCATCCGAAAACCAATAAACTCTCAAAGAATCGAGCGTATAGGGAGCAGTCCAATCGTACTCTACCCAGTTTGTTTTACCAGATGAACCATCCCAGTTTCCATAGACTTTAGAATAAGGATCAGACAGTCGTGTGCTTGAAGTCGGAGAAACTTGTCCGTCATTAATAGCGGTAAGACTTTCCCATGTGGAACAAAAAGAGGTAGAACTCGTAGCTCCCAAAGCTACATTTGTAGAAGTGTCATCTGCTTGTACAGAGAACGGCAGGGCGCTTAAAGAAAGCGCAATGACCATAAATAAATAAAAATTCTTCATAAGAAAAAAAGAGACTTCTAAGAAATATTCTTTTATGAGCCGCTTTTCACAAAAAGAGAGAAGTCTCATTATTCTCTTTTGCGAGAAGCTTTTTCAATGCGTTTAGGCATATACCCAATTACCTTTAGCACGCCTTTAATACTTCTTTCCTGTACTCTTTAGGACGTTTTGCAAGTTTATGTGAGTTATATTCCGCGTGCAAAGATAATAGTTCTATTCCTTATAAACAAACTTTTTTCTGTATTTTTTTTCTATTTAGTTGCAAAATGCTCTACAAACCCCATAAACACTTATCAAAATGATGCTTTAAAAATGTGTTATAAAACTTAAAAAATAGAATTCCAGCAGAATATAGTAGAAATATGAAATGTTTTTATTTACTTTGCAGAATGATATCATCATAAATATGAATTCAAATAAAAATGTTATCCTAAATAATTATTGCAATTAGCTTTATGGAAAAATTAGTAAGAAAGATTGGATTAGTAGCACACGATGCGATGAAGAAAGACCTTATAGAATGGGTACTTTGGAATTCAGAAAGCCTTATCGGAAATAAATTCTATTCAACAGGTACTACCGGAACTCTGATCCTTGCGGCACTTAAAGAAAAACACCCCGAAGTGGATTGGGATTTTACTATTTTGAAATCCGGACCATTAGGTGGCGACCAACAGATGGGTTCACGCATCGTGGACGGTGAAATTGATTATCTCTTTTTCTTTACTGACCCGATGACTTTACAGCCACACGATACGGATGTAAAAGCTTTGACTCGTTTGGCAGGTGTAGAAAATATTGTATTCTGTTGCAATCGCAGCACAGCCGACCACATTATTTCTAGTCCATTGTTTATTGATGCAAATTACGAGCGCACACAAACGGACTACACAAGTTACACCAAACGTTTTGAGAACAAACCTGTAGTTGCTGAGGCTGTAGAATCTACAAAAAAGAGACAAGCAAAAAAATAAAAACTGCAATCGACATTTTAGTTGCAAGAAAATCTCCTACACACATAAATAGGGGCAAAGTCTTTTCAAGTAAGACCTTGCCCCTATTATTACATTTACAATGAAAGGGTTAAAGCGTGTAGCCGATATTAATTGAAAGTACTCTATTTCGAGCTGAATAGTCATCATTCCATCCACTAACTCCACTATGATTCAGAATATCCGCTATTCCTAATTCTGCTTGAAATCCAATATAGAGTTTCTGATAAATAAGGAATCCGGTTCCTAAAGAAAATCCGGCATCAAAGTGATTAAGACCCACAGAAGCCTTGTTTGTGCTAAGTTGTCCAAAAGTATTTACTCCTAGAGATACTCCTGAGTTAGACTCCGGGTTTTCAAGCCTTGTTGTCCCACCAATACCATAGGCAAGATATGGGCCTATATTCAATTGCCAATCTGCATCTATAGTAAACTGATTGTGATAAGTAAATAAAATCGGGACTTCTAAATACCTTGCAGTACATATAATTGTATTTCCATCCTCACTTTCTTTAAACCCTTTACTGGAGAGTAGCAGTCCGGTTTGTATGCTCCATTTCCTTTCAATAGGAATATCCATGAGTAAACCCAAATTATAAGCTGTTCTGTTTTTCAGCTCATTACCAGATTCAGAGTCACTGATATAAATGTTCGCAAAATTCAGGCCACCACGAAGGCTCACCTTAACACGCCCATGAGATGTGTTTTCTTGAGCCTCATCGACCGGCTCTTGCGCTTGTGCTGCCTGTGTTGTAAAAGCGCTCAGACAAAGCGCTAAAATAGGAAATAGTTTTTTCATAATTAAAAATGAATTTGTAGCTTTTTAGTGAAATCAAATAGATTAAAACAAATGATTTGTGAAATAAGAGCACAATATTCGTGAATTATTATGAATTATACAAATAAATATCTAATAAAATAGAACAACCTATCAAAGAAATGAACTATAGTACAGCTGATCAGGTCCTATTGAGAGATTTCTCACTTTATTTTTGACGAGTTGCTACTTCGGAATTCAATACCTTCTACATGTTCACCTACAAAGAAACGAGCAATATCTGAGGTTTTAAACCAACCCGGTTTGCCTTTCATATCGTCAGAAATAACTGTTCCATTTATCATAAGATTTTCGAAAACTACGTTCTTGATTGTCCGTTCTTCATCATAACCGCTAATAATGGAAAGATTGGCGTTCTTTCCTGTATAAGTAATGTCTTTAAAAAGGACATTTTCTATTCCACGGCCTGGCGAGGTACAATACTTTTTATTATAAAATACCCGAAGATTTACTAGTTGTCCTTGTCTAAAATCTTCTACGCGAATGTTTTCAAAACGTACATTACGTATAAAATTGCTGTCTCCCGCATTTAAACTCATACAACCCTGATAATCGACTTGCGGTTCTTTCTGATCAAGGATATCGATATTGATATAGGTCAGGTTTTCTAAAATCTCCGGATTAGGAGTATTTCCATGGGTACCTACTAAGATTGGATGTGCCACATCGGCCCATAACGTTGAATTCTGCATAGTAATATTTCGGCAACCACCAATAAAACCGAGGCGAGTACCGTAAACGGTAGTGCAATCATCCGAGTTTCGGTTAAAAACGCCATCCAGCAAAACGTTATTACTGGAAATCACATTCATGCCATCGCCCCATTGAAAATAACTTATGCTTTTTACATTTCGAATTGTTACAGAGTCAGACCCACCCGTAAAACACTGCGAGCAGAATACACCATCGATTTCCACGTTCTTCGAATTAGCAATGCGAATTCCTTGCTTAATATCTTGATCTATAATGCCACGACCTAGGACTTTTACATTCTTAGCATTCTCTATCAATATCTGTCCACGAAGCACAGCACCTCCAGCCAGATATATTGTTTTCCCTGATTCTACTTTTAAAACAGCCTCGGGTATTTCGTGAATACCGGGACCAAAATAGATTACATTTTTAGTCTTCTTCTTAGGCTTATTTGTATCAATTGCATTGGCAAAAAGTTGAAGATTATGAAAGATATCCCCATTTACCTCAACCGAAAGATTTCTAGGTTGTGATAGTTTAAATGTAAGTGTATTCCCATTAATTTGTGGCTTTATACCATACGAAAGTGGGCGAACACGTGCTTCGTTTATCGGCCCTTTATTGGAAGTGATTGAGATTTCTACTTCACCCGAGAAGTCGAAATAGCTCATCGAAGAGTTGTTCACGGAATGGTCGATTCCACGTACTTCATCTACTTTAATAAGATATTCAGCAAGCGGCTGCCATTTATCACCGGGTGTACGCACTTCCACCGAAAAATCAGTATTTTGTAATACACCTACCGGTGCAGGATAAGTTATCAGCCGATTAGCATTGGCAAATAAAGCTGTACATAAGCATGAAATCAGAACTAGAATTCTCTTTTTGATTCTTTTTGTGTGCATCTCTTTAAATTTATTTTAATAAAGTAATAAACTCTCTATAATTAGATATACGATACAAATCGTCATTTTACCACTCTTATAGAAGCAAAAAGTGAAAAATAAATAGAGAGAATGCTTTTAAAATGTGAAAAATATAACTATATTTAC